>JAPKZL010000201.1 GCA_026393795.1 Candidatus Aminicenantes bacterium
TGATGAGAGTAATTTTCCCAGCCAGGGTGACAACTTTTAAACTCAGCCGCCAATTTTCCAGGATGACTGCCTGGCCATAACGGTTCCTGGGGGGAAGGAGCTCCACTGCCGTAAACGCTCGGGAAATCAGCGCTTGCACCTGCATTGTCAGGTTTGGCGGATCAACCATCAACAACTGCGTATCCATAGAATTGATCGATATTTTCCCAGCGCCATCGACATTGAGCCGAACGGAAATTTGCCCGAATGCGTTTATGTTTTCCATGGCCAGCGAAATTATAATGCGCTGAAGTTTTTGGCCGTATTCTTGGGTGAGTTGTGAGTCCAGCTCAAACAAACCGATCCTTTTCAATTCTTTTTTTTGAGGAATATCTGTGGTACTGCTCTGGACTGACTGGGTTTTCTGCATGTTTTCTGCGGCCAATCGTGCCGCTTCCGCTTCTTTTTGCTTATTCACTATTGCTTTTTGCTCTTCCTCAAGCCGCTGCCGCTCCTGCTCTTCCCGCTGTTTTTTAGTTGCCTCCGCTTTCAGAAACTGGTTTTTTGCCGCGATTGCTTGTCGTTCTATTTCTTCTTGCACTATCCTTTTATTTTTAGCCTGTTCTGCAGCCAACCGTTGCTTCTCCGCTTCGTTGGCAGCCAACTGTTCGCGTTTTTTTATTGTTTCCGGGTCTTCTGGCTGCGGTTGAATGATTTTCGTTTCGGGAAGTTTTAAGGGCGTTTCACGCTTGTCCCCGCCAGGGGGAATCTCCCCTACGTTGGCATTATTGCTCTGTTTGTTCCACACCACTACCACAATCAACATCACAACTACCAATGAACCCACCAGCCAGGGGACCAGGCGATGGCGGTTTTTTCCGACAGCGGCCGCACGGTCGCGGAAATTGTACGCAAGGGTTTTCAGGGGGATGGTGTGACATGCCTTATCAGTCTCCGGAAGTGGACCGGACGGTTTTTTTATCTCGGATGGCTTTTGGAACTCACCGATCAATCCGTCGATCAACCTCTGCAATTCGCCACTAGAAGCTACCCGTTGCTCCGGGTCCTTGGCCAGGAGTCCTTCCAGAAGCGGCTGGTAGCGTGACAGGGAAGCGGGCAGGACCGGAAGGGGTTCATTCATCTGCTTCATACAGACGGCGATGGGATCGGTGGCTTCGTAAGGCACTTTGCCGATGAGCATTTCGTAAAAGACGATCCCCAGGCTATAGAAATCGGCCCGACCGTCGATGTCAGCACCGCGGATCTGTTCGGGGCTCATATAATGTGGTGTGCCCACCCACATGCCGGTGCGTGTCAGTTTTGTCGTGGAGTCCAGCGCCTTGACGATGCCGAAATCGGTCAGGACAGGAGTGCCGTCCTCGCGGAACAGGATGTTGTCGGGCTTGATGTCGCGGTGGACGAACCCTTTCTGGTGGGCGTAATCCAGGGCCTGCCCCATAGTGAGCATGATGCGCAGGGCAACATCGGGTGCCAGCGCTCCCTGCTTAAGCCGCTCCTTTAAACTTTTCTGCAAACACTCCATGACGATATAGTGGCAGTTGCGCGTGGCGCCCACGTCGTAGATATGCAGAACATGCTGGTGGCTCAGTTTGGCCGCGGTCTGCGCCTCCTTGACGAAGCGGGCGGAAAAACTCGTGTCGCGAAAAAGATCGGGAATGATTACCTTGATAGCCACCCTGCGGTCCAGGTTTTCCTGCACTGCTTCGTATACGTCGGCCATCCCGCCCTGGCCCAGCATTTTAATGATTCTGTATCCCGGGATCACTGGAAGATCATTCATAATCATTCCTTTTTTGTATCATTGCCGCCTGTTTCACAAGTATCAAATTCTTTAGTCGCTAAAAAGGCTTGAATCATGATTTTCCCATTATCTTTTAGTTTTCACTATAATTATTTTCTCATTTATTGTCAAATATTCAATCTTCCCGCGCCTACCTGGTCGGGTTGATTATTTTCGCAATCAGGGGAATGTCGTCGGGATCAGCGGCGGCGAAACAGACGCGCTCGACGCCGGCCGGGATCAGGTCGTAAAATGATTTCAATTCGTTGAGGTGGATCGGGGCGCTGCTGCGCCAGTTACGCACCTGCAGTTTGACGTCCAGTTTGGATCCCCAGATTCTGAGGGCCGCCTCCAGAGTGGCTCGGAAATGGCTGTGGCTTGGCCGGAAACTGGATAAAAACAAGCAAAAGGTAGAAAAGCAAAAAAGCACAAGGTTATTCACCTGTCCTCGCCAGGCGTAAACCAATGCTGCCGCCATAATAATCGGGGTTAATGCGGTTGCGAGCGGCGCTACGAACATACTGGGCTTCGTGGAAAAAGCAACCACCCCGCATCACGCGTTGGGTGCCGCTTACCGGCCCAGTCGGATCGGTCTGATACTCACCACTATAGTACCCATCCCAGTCCTGGCACCACTCCTCGACATTACCCAGCATATCATATAAGCCCCAGGCATTAGCCTGCTTTTGGCCAACCGGATGGGTGTGCCGCCCGCAAGGGAGGCCTGAATTGGAGTGCCGATTTCTAATTTACAACTTTAATATGACATAGTGAAAAGAATTAACAGTTGTCAACGATATAACCAAGCGATGGTACAACTACTTGTTGTAAGACTTGTGACAATAAAAACAATATAATGCCCCTCTTCACCTTCCATCGCCAATGAAACATAGACATGATTTACAATTGCAGCCACCCCATTCCGAGTGTATCCTGACGAAGGAATCGATATATCTTCAAGTGCGATGCCTGGTTGGGGGCCAAGATCAATTATTCCCCTTTGACCAAAATTATTCGACCAAAATCCAGATCCACTTGAAGAATAATAGAAATCACCTCCAGTGCAGTAACCACGTGATCCATTAGAAAAATCATAACTCTCTCCATTATACAGTGTAAGAACGGATGGTGGTGAAGGTGGTTCAATAATTAAAAAAGCATTATCGCTTCTGTCATTCACGGCTGTATTAGCAATATTGCTGACAAGTACAAGGCAAGTTGAAGAAAGAGCATTAGGAACAGTCCAGGTATAATTCCCATTGTTGGACGATGATCCTGAGATAAGATTCCAAGACGATCCATTGTTTGTCGAATATTCGATTTTCACGTTGGCAATTGATCCGGTCGAGGCCCAAGTTATATTGTGATTTGTCCCAACGCGCCATTTCTCACCGCCATTGGGCGAGGATACCGTCAGGGTGAGCTTAATGGCAGAAACGTCCAACACATGGTCCCTGTCCATGGTTACGAAACCACTGGCCGAAACCACGGCATTGTCGAGCTTGACTTGCAGACTGCCATAGTCCGCTTGGGAACTGTAGCTGTAATTGATGACTTGACCCTTGGTGTAAATAGTCGTAACCCCCGGGAAACCGATGGTACCAACGCCAAGGTTAACCGTCAGGGTTAGCTTTTTTTTCTTGGTCAGCAGCACAATTAAGACAACCACTGCACCAACTCCCAATATGACCAGAAGCAGGGGGAATTTCTTTTTTTTCTTCACCACCGCAGAGGCGCCCTGTTTCGGCATCTCAACGGCCTGTGGCTCGACCTTTGGCTGTTGTTCTACGGTCTTGGGTTCGCTCTTCTTCTGCGGGATGACCGGCTTTGTAGTCGTCTCGGCCGCGACGGGAAGGTTCCCGGCCAACTGCGCCTTGGCCTTCATCACCCGTTCCCTGAACCCGTAGTTGGACGCGTCGCGGTCGAAACCGGGAAGGGTGGAGAAGACCTTGAGCAATGCTTCGTCACATTTGGGGTCATCGCCAACCTCGTAGTATATATTGGCCAGGAGGTACCAGGCGGCGGCCAGGTTCGACTTCTGCTCCGGCTTGGCCTTGATTTCGCCGATGTAGATATCGAGCACCTGCACCGCCTCGTTGTACTTGCCCTGGAAAAACAAGGCCTGGGCCTTCGACAAAGGCGTCTCCGCCTGGCTATACACATAATCATTGAACAGCACCAGGAAAGAAAACGCCACAAGGGTCCCCAATGCCAACAGTTTTTTCAGCATATCAATTCTCATTTAGCTCTCCGGATAACCGGTCTGCAGATAGCCGTTTTCGCATACCTGAATGTACGGATAATACCCAATCAAAATAAATTTTTCAAATTGCAAATTGTAGCGACTATCTTAAAACTGCCCCCTTGCCTGCAGCGTTTCTTATAGAAAAAACCAGTCGGCGGTCAAAGAAAAAATCGCATAAAATAAAAAGCCAATTATCTGTTGGTTTTACTATAATTACTTTCTCGTTAATTGTCAAATATTCAATCTTCCCGCGCCTACCTGGTCGGGTTGATTATTTTCGCAATCAGGGGAATGTCGTCGGGATCAGCGGCGGCGAAACAGACGCGCTCGACGCCGGCCGGGATCAGGTCGTAGTAGGATTTAAGTTCCGCCAGGGGAATCAATTCGCTGGTCTGCCAGTCTCGCACCTGAAGCTTGACCACCAGCCTGGACCCGAAGCATTGCAGGGCGGCGGCGGTCATCCTAGCAAAATAGTCCTTGTTATCGGCCTCATTCAGGTTCAGCTCGCTTTGGATCTGCCGCTGGTAGGCCATCAGGTAGAAATAGTCGAGCGAACTCGCGGCCAGGGCCGGCAGGTCGTGGGCGTACCAGGAGCGCCCCTGCTCCGGAGCCAAGGGTATTTCGTAATGGAGGTTCATGCCGATTTTCAATTGAGGATTGAGCGCCTTGCAGGCGACGATTATTCTGTCAAGCAGCTGCGCCACCCGTTCGCACTTCAGCCGCTCCCAGGCCCGGCTTTGGACGCTGTTGCCCTGAGCCATCAGGTGCTCGTCGGCGGGCCAGCCGGTGGCCCGGGCAAAACAGGCCTTGCCCCAGTTGGAGAAGCCCTCGCTGCGGCGCAACACCAGGTCGTCCTGGATCAGGATGCCCTGGACCGGCTTTCGCGCCAGCTCGCTAAACATGGTGACGATGATCCGCTCGGCGTCGGGATTGAACAGATCGAGCTTGGGAATAATGCGCCTGTGACCGTCCTGCCATTCCAGGTCCAGGTAACGGGAATCGTTGAACCATTTGAAAAAACGGCCGCCCATCCAGGCCCAGAGCCCGACCTCGTTGCGTCCGAAACGTGGCGCCCAATCGTCCAGCAGCGGCCGCACCACCTTGAAGGAGGAGTTGGCAAAATAGAGGCCGCCATTTTTTTCATCGTCGCTGAACACGCGCACGATGAGCTTGGCGAAGCCCTGGGCACGCAGGAACTGCGGATCGGGGGGGGCGGGGTAATCGTTGCGCCGCAGTTGGATCTCATGGCTGCGGACCGGCACAGCCCCTAATCCCAGGCTCAACAAAAGGCAGAGGCTACAGAACCAGGTTCCAGGCATCGGAACTGTATTTATCGGCCAGCGCCGCCAGCTGCTGCTGGTCTTCCCGGCTGAATTCCAGCGGGGAAAAATCGCCGCCGACAAAGGACCGGAAACTCTCCACCAGGGCGGCGGTCAAATCCTCGCAGCTGCGCCCGGAGATGTCGCTCCAGGTAGTCATGCTGCGCGCGAGCAGCTCGGGGTTGAAATTGGCGCCGGCGGCATGGCGGTCATAGTTCATCGTCAGCGGGATGGAGCCGTGCTGCAGCAGGGCCTGCTTGTCCCTTTTCTGGGCCGAGCCGATTATTTTCCTGCCGTTGACCTCGATTTCGTTGGGAGTGGGAAATGAAAAACAGGGATTGTGGCTACGCGAAAGCTCGGAGGGGCTGCCCTGGGAAAGGACGGCTTCCACACCGAGTGAACGCAGGGCTTGGACAAGCACCCGCGAAATCAGCAAGTAGGATTGGTGCAGGTCGTGTTCCTTGAAGAACAGGTCCTCGGACGAGGCGATGGCGTAGGTAATCTCATGATCGTGGAGCACGGTCTTGCCGCCAGTGATGCGCCGCACGTAATCGCAGCCGTTCGCTCTGATGAAGTCCAGGTTCAGGGCCTTGGCGGCTTTCTGGGAAACACCGGTCGAGAACGTCGGCCGCGCCCACGAGTAGATCCTGAGAAATCCGCATCGTGCTTCATGGCACAGCCGGAACAGGTATTCGTCCCGAGCCATGTTCTCGGCCGCTGGCCTGGGTTCCGTCTCCAGCAGCAGGAACCAGGAGGGCGTCTTCGCCCCTCCCCTTGTGGGAGAGGGCATTACTTCTTGCTTTTCAGATAGGGGCTGTGGTGTTCGCCGGTTTCGGCCGGCTGGGTGGCTTCACCCGTCCCTTTGTGGGACTGGGTGGCGGGAGCCTCATCCCGGCCTTTGCCTTTCTCGTCGCGGCCGTGCATTTCGATATTGCCCTCGAATACGCCGCTGTCGGCGATGACCACCCGCGGCGCGTTGATGTTGCCGTGCAGCACGCCGGAGGGGACGATCTCCACCCGCTGGCCGCCCTTGACGTTGCCGGTGACCTTGCCCTTGATGATCACTTCCCGGGCGCTGATTTCGGCTTCCACGTTGCCGTTCACGCCGATGATCAGCCGATTCTTGACGTTGATGCTGCCCTGGACCTTGCCCTCGATCAGGATCTCGTCATCGGAAAATACTTCGCCCTTGATCAGCAGGGTGTTGCCGATCAAGGAAGACTGGTTGGCGGAAGCCGGCGCGGCCGGGGCGGGTAGCGACGGCTCGGGACTTTTTTTCTGGGAAAATACTGCCATGGGAACTCCTTAGATCAAAACTGGAAAAAAGCGGGCAACGGGATTTGAACCCGCAACACCAAGCTTGGGAAGCTTGTACTCTACCATTGAGCTATGCCCGCCCGCGTTCATTTTTTTGGCGCCTTTTTTTCTTTTTTCTTTTTTTCCTTGGGCACGAACTGATAATCGACGAATTCGAGGATCGCTGTCTCGGCGCCGTCCCCTTTGCGGAAATCGCTGCGGATGATGCGCGTGTAGCCGCCCTGGCGGTCCATAAAGCGCGGGGCCACTTCATCGAAGAGCGTCTTCACAGTTTGGCGCTTGAAAAAGTAGGCGAACGCCCGGCGCTTGTCGGCCAGGGTTCCCGACTTGCCCAGGCCGATCATCTTTTCGACGATGGGCTGGACCGCCTTGGCCTTGGCCAGGGTGGTGGTGACGCGGTTCTTTTCGACCACGCTGGCGGTCAGGTTGCGCAGCAGTGCCCGGCGATGAGCCGGATCGCGCCGCAGTTTGTATCCGTCCTTGGCATGTCTCATGTTGCTAGTCCTCCATGACCTCGATGATGTTTTTCTTCTGGAACTTTTCCTTGAATTCGGAACGCAGGGCCTCGGGGATTTTCTGCCCGAGACCGAGGTTGTATTCGGTCAGCTTGCCGATGATCTCTTCGAGCGATTTCTTGCCGAAGTTCTTGGAGTTCAACAGTTCGTGCTCGGTCTTCTCCACCAGTTCGAAAATGTAGTCCACGCCGAGGCGCTTCAGGCATTTCAGGGCCCGCACCGACAACCCCATCGATTCGACGGATTTTTCCAGGTACTCGGTCTTGCTTTCGATGTCGGCGTCGCCTTCCTGCTCCCCGCCGACCTTGAGCTTTTCCTTATCCGGATAGTCGATGAAGACCACCAGGTGCTCGCGCAGGATCTTGCCCGAGCGGGTCAGGGCTTCCTTGGGCGAGATGCTGCCGTTGGTCCAGACCTCGATGGCCAGCTTCTCGTAGTCGGTGGTCTTGCCCACGCGCGACGGCTGGATGGTGTAATTGACTTTCTCCACCGGGTTAAAATTGGCGTCGACCGGGATGAAGTCGACCGGTAGCGTCTCGTCGAAATTCTGGTCGGACAACTTGAAACCCAGACCGCGCTTGATGACGATCTCGGCCTTGAACTTGGCGCCATCTTCCATGTAGGCCAGATGAATGTTCTTGTCCAGGATCTCGATGCTGCCGTCGGTGACGATGTCCCCGGAAAGGATCTCGCCCGAGCCCGTCTTGTCGATGGTCACCACCTTGCTCTCGTCGCCGGTCATCTTGAGCGGAATGGTCTTCATATTTAAAATGATGTTCAGCACGTCTTCGTAGATTCCCGGGATGATCGAAAATTCGTGCAGTACGCCATCGATGCGGATGGCGGTGATGGCCGCGCCTTCGATCAGCGAGAGCAGGACCCGGCGCAGGGAGATGCCGATGGTCGTGCCGTAGCCGCGTTCGAAAGGCTCGGCGGTAAAGCGTCCGTAATTGGGAGTCAATTCCTCAACATCCAACTTCCGGGGGCGCTGGTATTTCAAATTCATGAGTCCCTCCTTATTTCGAGTACAGCTCGACGATCAGGCGTTCTTCGATCTCTTTCAGGGAAACGTCATCACGGCTGGGAAGAGCGTTGACCTTGCCGCTGAAAGTAGAGCTGTCGACGATCAGCCAGCCCGGCACTTCGACCAGCCCCTTGACATCCTCGATCATGGCTTTCACATTCTCGGCGTTCCGTTTCTTTTCGCGGAACGAGATTTCATCGTTGACGCCCACGATGTAGGAAGGAATGTTGACCTTCTTGCCGTTGACGCCGAAGAAACCGTGGCGGATCATCTGCCGCGAGTGGTTGCGCGAATAGGCGAAATTCATGCGGTAGACGACGTTGTCCAGGCGCAGCTCCAGGTTCTTGAGCAGGTTCTCGCCGGTAATGCCCTTTTTCTGGGTGGCGGCGGCGAATACATTGGAAAACTGCCGCTCGCTCACGCCGTAGAAGCGCTTCACCTTCTGCTTTTCGCGCAACTGGAGCTTGTAATGGCTCTTGCGGAAGCTCACCCGCGACCCCTTCATCCCGGGCGGGTAGTTCTTGTGCTCGACCCCGCATTTATCGCTCAGGCAGCGTCTGCCCTTGAGAAATAATTTCTTGCCCTCGGCGCGGCATAAACGACATAAAGATCCAGTATATTTTCCCACGTTGCTCCTCCTTACACCCGTCTCTTTTTCGGCGGCCGGCAGCCGTTATGCGGAATCGGGGTGACATCCTTGATCGACTTCACCTGGAAAGCGGTGCCGCCGATCGAGCGGATCGCGCTTTCGCGCCCGACGCCGGGCCCCTTGACGCGGACATCCAGCGTGCGCAGGCCGAAATTTTCGGCATCCTTCAACGCCTTCTCCGCAGCCAGCTGGGCGGCGAAGGGGGTCGATTTCCTAGAGCCCTTGAACCCCACCATCCCACCCGAAGCCCAGGCCAGCACCTTGCCTTCGGGGTCGGTGATGGTGATGATGGTATTGTTAAAGGTGGAGTGGATGAACATGATGCCGTGATCGATCGTCCGCTTTTCCTTCTTTTTCGTCTTGGTACTGCTTTTTCTTTGTGCCATCGGCTTTCTCCCTTATTTCTTCTTCTTGATCATCGAGCCGCGCGGGCCCTTGCGCGTCCGGGCGTTGGTCTTGGTTCTCTGGCCGCGGACCGGCAGGCCGCGCTTGTGCCTGCGGCCCCGGTAGCAGTTGATATCCATCAGACGCTTGATGTCCTGGTTGACCTTCTTTTTCAGGTCGCCCTCGACCATCTCGTCCGATTCAATATGCTTGCGGATCCGGCTTAGTTCTTCGGCGGTCAGATCCTTGATTTTTTTGTTCAGATCGACCTTGACACTTTCCAGTATCAGCCTGGACTTGGGACGGCCAATTCCGTAGATGTAGGTCAAGCCAACTTCCACCCGCTTGTGATTGGGGATTTCGATTCCGGCGATTCTAGCCACTTTGCCTCCTTATCCTTGTCTTTGCTTGTGCTTCGGATCCTTGCAGATCACGCGCACCACGCCCTTGCGCTTGACTATCTTGCAATTGGTGCAAATCTTTTTTACCGATGCTCTGACTTTCACATATGCCTCCTATTTAAACCTGTAAATAATCCGTCCCCTGGTGATGTCGTAGGGCGATATCTCCAGGAGTATCTTGTCTCCGGGCAGGATGCGGATGTTGTTCTTGCGCATTTTTCCAGACGGGTGCGCGGTGATGCGATGGTGGCTGGTTTCCAGCTCCACCAGAAACATGGCATTGGGCATCGATTCCAGGATCACGCCCTTGACCTCGATGACATCTTTTTCCTTGTTGGCCATCATATCCTCGTCAAGATCTCGGCGCCGTTGTCGGTCAAGGCGACCGTATGCTCGTAATGGGCGGAAAGGCTGCCGTCGCGAGTCACCACCGTCCAATCATCGTCCATGGTCTGCACCTCGAACGAGCCGGCATTGATCATCGGTTCGATCGCCAACGTCATGCGGCTTTTCAGCTTCGGGCCGCGCTTGCCGTCGTAGTAGTTTAGCACCTGGGGATCCTCGTGCAGGCGGCGGCCGATGCCGTGCCCCGACAGGTCGCGCACGACCTCGAAGCCCCGGGCATGCACGTGACCGTCGATGGCCTTGGCGATGTCGCCCAGGTGGTTCCCCGGCTGCGCCTGCTCGATGCCGAACTGCAGCGCCTGCCGGCAGGTTTCCAGCAGGTCGCGGGCGCCGGCGGAGATGGCCCCCACCGGATAGGTGCAGGCCCCGTCGCCGTAATAGTCCTTGTAAATGGTGCCGACGTCGATGCCGATGATGTCCCCTTCCTCGAGCCGGCGCTGGGCGGAGGGGATGCCGTGGACCACTTCCTCGTTGATCGAGGTGCACAACGTGGCCGGAAAAGGCTTGGCGCCGCCGCGGCCGGGGTAGCCCTTGAAACCGGGCCGGGCCTTGAGGCTGAGGATGCGCTGTTCCGCCCACTGGTCCAATTCCAGCGTGGTGACGCCGGGCTTGATCTTCTCTTCCAGCTCGCTCAGGATGACGGCGATGATGCGATTGGCCTCGCGCATCAGGGCAAGCTCCTGGTCCGTTTTCAGCATGATCATGCGATCAACCCTTTGAGCGCTTCGTAGACGCGGGCGGCCGGTCCGCCGCCATCGATGCGCGCCAGAACGCGCTGGCGGTCGTAATAGTCGATTACCGGCATGGTGCGCTCGTTGTAGACACGGAAACGCTGGCGGACCGCCTCCTCGTTGTCGTCGGCACGCTGGCCGACGCGGCCGCCGCAGACATCGCAGACGCCGTCGCGCTTGGGCGGACGTGTCATCCGGTTGAAGATGGCCCCGCAATCGCTGCAGGTCAGCCGCGACAGCAGCCGTTCGACGGCTTCAGCCTCGCTCACTTCGATGAAAATGGCTTTCTCGCTTTCGCACCGGATGAAATCACCCATCGTGCCTTTCCCCGAACCCGGCGCGCCGAACAGGATCAATCGCTTCATCCGCGCCGTCCCCTGATCCTGCCCTTGCGCGAGAAAGAATCGTAATTGCGCATGGTCAGCTGCGATTCGATCTGCTGCACCGTGTCCATGGCCACGCCGACGACGATCAAAATCGACGTGCCGCCAAAGTAGAACTTGACGTTCAAGCCTTCGTAGAACCAGCGCGGCAGGTTGGCTTCCAGGAAATCGCCGACAAACGGCAGGGCCCCGACCTTGAAGCCGGTCATCAGGAATTCGGGCAGCAGGGCGACCAGCACCAGGTAGATGGCGCCGATGAACGTCAGCTTGGAAAGGACGCCGTCGATGTAGTCGGAGGTGTTCTTGCCGGCCCGGATGCCGGGGATGAAGCCGCCGTATTTTTTGAGGTTGTCGGAGACATCGGCGGGGTTGAAGATGATGGAAATATAAAAATAGGTGAAGAAGATGATCGAGGTGATGTACAGCAGGTTGTACAGGGGCATGCCCCAGGTGAGCTGCTGGGTGATCTTCTGGGCGATGGGGTGCTTGATGAACTGCAGGATGGTGGCCGGAAAGGTGATCACCGAGGAGGCGAAAATGATCGGGATGACGCCGCCGGTGTTGACCTTCAGGGGCAGGAAGGTGCTTTGCCCGCCCATCATCTTGCGGCCCTGGATGCGCTTGGCGTAGGTGATGGGAATGCGCCGCTGGCCCATCTCCACGAAACAGATGAAGGCGATGACCACCACGATGACGGCCAGCAGGAACATCAGCTTTAGCGGGCTCATGTCGCCGGTTTTCAGTCCCTCCATGGTGTTGCCCACGCCGGGCACCAAGCCGACCACGATGCCGGCGAAGATGATCAGCGAAATACCGTTGCCGATGCCCCTTTCCGATATCTGTTCGCCCAACCACATGATGAATATCGTGCCGGTGGTCAGGGTGAGCACGGTCAGCAGGCGGAAGCCCCAGCCGGGATTGAGGACGACCGGGATGCCGTTGGGGTTCATCCGCTCCAGGCCGATGGCGATGCCGCCGCCCTGGATGAGGCAGATGAGCACGGTGCCGTAGCGGGTATACTGGGTGATCTTTTTCTTGCCCAGCTCGCCTTCCTTGGCGATGCGGTCCAGGTAGGGCCAGACCACCTGCAGCAGCTGCAGGATGATCGAGGCGCTGATGTAGGGCATGACCCCGAGCGCGAAAATGGTCATCCGCGAGATGTTTTTGCCGGAAAACATGTCCATGAATCCGAAGAAGGTCCCCTTCAACAGATCGAAAAATTGCTTCAAGGCTTCCGAATTCAAGCCGGGGGTGACGATTTGCGAGCCCATGCGGTAGACGGCGAGGAGCAGCAGCGTGAAGATGACCCGCTTGCGCAGCTCAGGAATGACGAAAATATTTCTGATGAATCTGATCAATTTTCTTCTCCTTGAAAGACAACCGCCTTGCCGCCGGCCTTTTTGATCTTATCCAGGGCGGCCTGCGAAAAGTGATGGGCTTGGATCGTCATCTTGCGCGACAGCTTGCCGTTGGCCAGCACCTTGATGCCGGCGCGGCGCTTGTGGGCCAGGCGCTGGTCGAAATAATCCTGAATCTTAACCTCGCTCAAGCCGCATTTGTCCAGGTCGACCAGGTTGACGATGTTGAATTCCTTCTTGAAGATGTTGGTAAAGCCGCGCTTGGGCAGCCGGCGCACCAAGGGCATCTGCCCGCCCTCGAAACCGCGGCTGTGCTGGTAGCCGGAACGGGACTTCTGGCCGTTGTTGCCCCGGCCGGCGTTGACGCCGTAGCCGGAACCGGGCCCGCGCCCGACCCGCTTCCTGTTGCGCACCGCCCCTTTGGCCGGCTTTAGGTTACTTAGATTGATCATGTTCGATCTCCTCCACGTGCAACATGAATCCGATTTTATTGATCATGCCGAGTATCTCCGGTCTTTTTTCGCGGATCACCACCGAGTTGATCTTGCGCAGGCCCAGGCCCTTGACCGTCGCCTGCTGCCGCTCGGACCGGCCGATCAGGCTCTTCACCAGTTTTATTTTCAGGCGGGGGTAGTCCGCCTTCTTTTTTACTGCCATAAATCCTCCTTGCTCTTGCCTCGTTTGGAGGCGAACGTGTCGGGGCTGAGAAGCTTCTGCAGCCCGTTCATGGTGGCCCGGGCCACGGTGATCGAGTTCTTGCTGTGCAGGATCTTGGTCAGGATGTTCTTCACTCCGGCCAGCTCCATGATCACCCGGACGGCCCCGCCGGCGATGACCCCGGTGCCGGGGGAAGCCGGGCGCATGACGACCCGGGAAGCACCGTAGGCGCCGATTTTATAATACGGGATGGTCTCGTTGATGATCGGCACCTTGACTATGTTCTTCTTGGCGTCGGCAACGGCCTTTTTGATGGCCAACGGCACTTCGCGCGCCTTGCCTTTGCCCATGCCCACCTGGCCGTTCTTGTCCCCGACCACCACCGCCGCCGAAAAGCGGAGGTTTTTTCCGCCCTTGACGACCTTGGTGACGCGGCGGATGGAGATCACTTCTTCTTGAAACAGTTCGTTGCTATCCATGTAGTGCTGCACGTTGCCTCTCCTTAAAACCGGATTCCCTTTTCCCGGGCGGCGTCGGTGAAGATCCTGACGCGGCCGGCAAAAGCGTAGACGTTGCGGTCAAAAACGACGCTGGCGATGTTCTTTTCCTGCAGCCTGGCGGCGATGGTTTCGCCCAGGAGCTTGGCCGCTTCCTTGTTCTTGGGGCTCTTCAGCTTGGCATGCAGATCCTTTTCCAGGGTGGATGCGGCGGCCAGGATTTGGTGGCTGGCGTCGTCGATGACCTGGGAATAAAGGTATTTGTTGGTTTTTACCAGGATCAGCCGCGGCCGCGCCTGGGTGCCCCTGATCTTCGCTTTCAGGGCGTTGCGCAGCCTGGTGGCCTTGACCTTTTTAATTTTGTACTTGGCTGTAATCATGATCACACTCCTGCCGCTTTTCTGACTTTCTGTCGCAGCACCTGGCCCTCGAGCCTGATGCCCTTCAATTTATACGGCTCCACCGGCCGGATGCTCTGGATGTTGGCGCAGACCTGCCCCAGCAGCTGCTTGTCGTGGGAGAACAGGACGAAGCTGCCCGGGTTTTCCTGCGTGGCCGAGACGCCGGCCGGCAGCTCGAAATCGACCGGATGCGAATGGCCGACCTGCAGGTTGATCACCCTGCCCTTGACGGTGGAACGCCAGCCCTTGCCGACGATTTCTATCTTGCGTGAGAAATGCTTGGCCACGCCGACGACGGCATTGCGCACCAGACTCCAGGTCAGCCCCTGCAGGGCCTTAAAGGAGTCGTCGCGGCGCGTGACGTGGACATTGCTGCCCTCGATCTTGACCTCAATGCCCTCTGGGACTGGCACGGACAGCTCGCCCTTGGGCCCCTTGACCTTGACCCAAGCGCCATCGACCTTGACAGTGACTCCGGCTTCAAAAATTACGGGTTTGGATGCTAAACGCGACATGCTTCCTCCTACCAGACGTACAGGAGGACTTCGCCGCCGATGTTGCGCTTCTTGCACTCTTTGCCGGTGACGATCCCTTGCGAGGTCGAGATCACTGCCACGCCCAGGCCGTCAAGCACCTGGGGGATGCCGTCCACTTCGGCGTAGACGCGCCGTCCGGGCTTGGATACTCTCTTCAGTCCTTCAATCACGTTCTGCTTTTTGCCGCTGTATTTCAATTCCACGAAAAGCTGGTTGGGCAGCCGGGTCTTGTCGACCTTGAAATTGGATATGTACCCTTCCTCTTTCAGAATCTTAGCGATTTCCAGTTTGACGGTTGACAGGGGAATGGCCACATCCTTTTTTTCCGTCAGGATGGCATTCTTCATGCGCGTCAACATGTCGGCGATGGGGTCTGTATGCGCCATTTTATCTCCTTACCAGGATGCCTTGGTCACACCCGGGATTTCTCCTCTTAATGACAACTCGCGGAAACACAACCGGCACAGCTCGAATTTGCGGTAGACCGCCCGCGGCCGGCCGCACAAGCGGCAGCGGGTGCGATAGCGGATTTTATACTTTTTTTTCTTCAACTCTTTGACTTCGGATGATAGTTTTGCCACGCGTTCCTCCTTAATCCTTGAACGGGACGCCCAAATGTTTGAGCAGGGCCAGGCCGTGGGCGTTGGTCTTGGCCGAGGTTTTGAAGGTGATGCCCATGCCTTTCAATTTCTCCACCTTGCTGAAGTTGATTTCCGGGAAAACCAGCTGGTCCTTCAAGGCGATGGTGTAGTTGCCGGTGCCGTCGAAGGACTTGTTGGGCATGCCGCGGAAATCCTTCATGCGCGGGATGACGATGGTGACGAAGCGATCCATGAAATCGTACATCCGTTCGCCGCGCAGGGTGACCATGGCCGCCACCGGCTGGCCGGCGCGCAGGCGGAAAGTGGCGATCGACTTCTTGGCCCGGCGCATTGCCGGTTTCTGGCCGGTGATGGCGCCCAATTCCTCCATCACCTTGTCCAGAATCTTGATGTTCTGGGTGGCCTCGCCGACCCCGGAGTTGATGACGATGGCGTCCAGTTTCGGGACCATCATCACGTTGGGGAAATTGAGCTCCTTCATCAGCGCCGGCCGGATATCCTTTTTATACTTTTCATACAAACGGTTCATGATTCACTCCTAGTCCAGCACGACGCCACATTTCTTGCAGACGCGCTGCTTGCCGGCGTCGCTGACGCGGTAGCCGATGCGGACGCCCTGTTCGCATTCCTTGCAATAGTACATCACGCTGGAGATCGGGATGGCCCCCTCGCGCTCGACGATGCCGCCCTTGATGTTTTTCTGCGGATTGGCGCGCACGTACTCCTTGATGATGTGAATCTTTTCGACCACCACCCGGTTTTTTTCCGAGACGATGCGCAGGATCTTGCCGGTCTTTTTCTTGTCCTGGCGGCGGCCGCTCTGGATGATCACCGTGTCGTTCTTCTTCAGTTTGAATTTTTGCATTTAGATCACCTCCGGGGCCAGGGAAACGATTTTCATGAATTTCTTTTCGCGGAGCTCCCTGGCCACCGGACCGAACACGCGCGTGCCGACCGGCTCGTTGGCCTTGTCGATGATCACGGCGGCGTTGTCCGAGAAGCGAATGTACGAACCGTCGCGGCGGCGGATTTCCTTGCTGGAACGAACAATCACAGCCCGGATCACGTCGCCCTTCTTTATCTTGGCGTTGGGTTCGGCCAGCTTCACCGAGCCGACGAAAATGTCGCCGACTTTGGCGATCTTGCCGACATCGCCGCCTAGGGCCCGGATGAACATGACTTCCTTGGCGCCGGAATTGTCGGCTACTTTCAGCTTGGTCTGCATCTGGATCATTGGGGCACCTCTTCCTTCTGGGTGGTCTGGGTCACGCTGGTGACCAGCCACCGCTTGTTCTTGCTGAGCGGCCGGACCAGTTTGATGGTCACCAGGTCACCCGGCTTGCATTTCCTTTCCTCGTCGTGGGCCAGGAAACTCGATTTTTTCTTGATGATCTTCTTGTAGGCGGGGTGGCTGACGACCCTTTCCACGCTTACCGAAACCGTTTTATCGGCCTTGGCCGACATGACCACGCCCTGCTGGGTGCGGGCAATTTTTTCTTTTTTAGGCGTCTTTTCCATCTTGGGACCTCATTTCCTTAAGTATTGTCATTAAACGGGCGATGTCTCGCTTGGTTTGCCTGATCTTGTAGGGGCTTTCCGCCTGCCCCAGGGTTTTCTGAAACTTCTGCTTGAACAGCTTGTCCTTCAACTCGTCCAGCTTGTTCTGGATCTCGCTGTGCGCCAGGGTTCTGATCTCTTTTACCTTCATAGTCCCGCTCCTATCTGCTGCCGCGAAATGAACCGGGTCTTGATCGGCAGTTTCCGCTGCGCCAGCTTCATGGCTTCCCTGGCCACCGTCTCGTTGACGCCTTCCAGCTCATAGAGAATGCGCCCGCGCTTGATGACGTCGACCCAGAATTCGGGGTCGCCCTTGCCCTTGCCCATGCGCACCTCGACCGGTTTCTTGGTGACCGGCTTGTAAGGGAAAACGCGGATCCACAGCTTGCCGCCGCGCTTGATGAAACGGTTGATGGCGATGCGGCCGGCCTCGATCTGCCTGGCGGTGATCCAGTCGTTCTCCATCGATTGCAGGCCGAACTCGCCGAATTCCAATTTATTTCCCTTGGTGGCAATGCCACGGCGTTTGCCCCGGAAAACCTTCCGATGCTTGACTTTCGCTGGCATTAACATGGCTATTCTCCTTTCTCTTCTATTTCGATCTCTTGCCTGCGGTAGCGCTCCTTCTCCTTGTCGCCGCAGTACACCCAGACCTTGATGCCGATCTGGCCGTAGTCGGTGAATGCCTCGGTGAAGCCGTAATCGATATCGGCCCGCAACGTCTGCAGCGGAAGCTTGCCCACCAGGTACCACTCGGCGCGGGCTATCTCGGCTCCGCCCAAACGGCCGGAAACCCTGACCTTGACCCCGGTCGCCCCGGCGCGCAGGGTTGAATCAACCACCTTGCGCATGGCGCGGCGGTAGGAAATGCGGCGCTGGATCTGGAAGGCCACGCCCTCGGCGATCAGTTGCGCGACCAGTTCCGGGTTGCGGATCTCGATGACGTCGACCAGGATCTTGTCCATGGTCTTCTTGGTGATGGTGCTGATGAACTTCTTCAGTTCCTGGACGCCCGAGCCGCCCTTGCCGATCAGGATGCCCGGCCGCGCCGTGTTGATCTGCACGCGGATGGTGTCGGCGATGCGCTTGATCTCGATCGAGGCGATCCCGGCGTGCTTGTATTTTTCCTTGACGCGTTTTCGGATCTGGATATCGGTGTGGAACTGGTCGATGTAATTCTGTCCCTTGCCATACCACAAAGAGAGCCAGCCCTTGTTGAACCCCAAGCGAAAACCGAACGGATGTGTTTTCTGTCCCATTATTTCCCCTTCCTTTCGTCTAAGTATAAGCTGATATGCGCATAGCGTTTCAGGATGCGCATGGCCCGGCCGCGCGGCGCCGGCCGGAAGCGCTTCAGGTACGGCGCCTGGCCGACATGGGTCCTGGCGATGTAAAGGTTGTCGACGTCGATGTTCGGGAACTTGACCTGGGCGTTGGCGATGGCCGAGCGCAGGATGTCCATCACGATACCGGCCGCTTTCTTGCGCCGGGAGAACTTCAGGATGGTCAAGGCTTCGCCGGCGTCCTTGCCCTTGATCAGGTTGACGATCAACTGGCTCTTCTGAGGGGAAATCTTCAAATATTTTCCTTTGGCCACAGCGATTTCACTCATGCGCGACCTCCTACACCTTGGCGGCTTTGTTGTCTTTCGACGTATGGCCGCGGAAGGTTCTGGTTTCGGCGAATTCGCCGAGTTTCAATCCCACCATGTTCTCGGTGATGTAAATCGGGATGAATTTCCTGCCGTTGTGGACCGCCATGGTCATGCCGACCATTTCCGGAATGACGGTGGAGCGCCGGTACCAGGTCTTGATGATCTCTTTTTTCCCGGAATTCCTGGTTTCAATGACTCGTTTAAGCAATTTCGCATCAATGTAAACGCCTTTTTTTAGTGATCGGCCCATTTATTTACCCTCTCCTTTTCACAATGAATTTCGTGGTGCGCTTGTTGCGCCGGGTCTTGTAGCCCTTGGTCGGCTTGCCCCAGGGGGTGACCGGGTTGCGGCCGCCCTTGGTTTTGCCTTCGCCGCCGCCGTGGGGATGGTCGATCGGGTTCATGACCGTGCC
>JAPKZL010000202.1 GCA_026393795.1 Candidatus Aminicenantes bacterium
ATTTGTTTGGAATTTGGGATTTGTGATTTGGAATTTTTTTCCTATTTGTAACACGTTTCAATAGATCGGTTCATTTCGTTCTCGTCACTCGTCACGTGTCACGTGTCACGAAGGTTCGGGAAGCCCTGTTGACGCCGGGGGCCCAATCTTATAAAATAGCGTTTCACTTCAGGAGGAAAACATGGCACGGATCGAACCTTTCCGGGGACTGCGGCCGCGCAGGGATTTGGCTGAAAAAATCGCCGCCCCGCCGTACGATGTTCTCAGTTCCGAAGAGGCGCGCGAGCTGGCCAAAGGCAATCCCTATTCGTTCCTGCACGTCGGCAAGCCCGAGATCGACCTGCCGCCCGGGACCGACCTCTATTCTGACGCGGTCTACGCCAAGGGCAAGGAGAATTTCCAGCGCCTGATCGCATCAGGGGCTCTGCGCCAGGACGGCAAGAAGTGCTTTTACATCTACAAGCAGATATGGGGCGAGCACGTGCAGATCGGCCTGGTCGCCGGCGCCTCCTGCCAGGACTACCAGGACGACGTGATCAAGAAGCACGAGCTGACCCGCGAGGACAAGGAGCGCGACCGCCAGCGCCACATCGAGACCCTCGACGCCCAGACCGGGCCGGTCTTCCTGACCTACAAGCAAAAGAAGTCCATCGACAGGCTGATCGCCAAGGCGATGGCCGGGGAGGCGGAGAACGATATATCCACCTATGACGGCGTGCGCCACATTTTCTACGTGGTCGACGACGACAAGCTGATTGCCGGCCTCCAGAAGGAATTCAGGAAACTGGACGTCCTTTACGTCGCCGACGGCCACCACCGCTCCGCCGCCGCCACCAAGATCAAGGCCAAGCGCCAGGCGGCAAACCCGGGCCACAGCGGCAACGAGGAGTACAATTTTTTCCTGGCCGTCATCTTCCCCCACAACCAGATGAAGATCCTGCCCTACAACCGCGTGGTCAGGGACCTGAACGGCATGGCCAAGGACGATTTTCTCGACCGCGTGGCCGAGCGCTTCAGCTGCGAGCCGGCAAGCGAAAAAGTCCCGGCCCGGCCCCGTGAATTTTCCATGTACGTCGAACGGCAGTGGTACCGGCTGCGCGCCAAGACCGGGAGCTTCGAAAAAGGCGACGCCATCGCCTCGCTCGACGTTTCCATCCTGCAGAACAACCTCCTGGCCCCGGTGCTCGGCATCCGCGACCCGCGCACCGACAAACGCATCGATTTCGTCGGCGGCATCCGCGGCACGGGCGAGCTGGAGAAAAAGGTCGATGGCGGCCAGTTCGCGGTCGCCTTCTCCTTGCGCGCCACCACCATCGAGCAGTTGTTCGCCGTGGCCGACGCCGGCAAGATCATGCCGCCCAAGTCGACCTGGTTCGAGCCCAAGCTCAAGGACGGACTGGTCTCGCACCTGCTGGATTGAAACCGGGTCCATTTGGTCCTCACTTTTTTTAAATAGGAGGAAACCATGGGAGTTTTGGACGGAAAGCTGGTCGCCGAGAAGATTCAACGGGAGATCGGGCTGGAAATCGAACGGCTGAAGAGTGAGCGCGGCATCGTCCCCGGCCTCGTCGTGATCATGGTTGGCGATCATGCGGCCTCGGCCGCCTACGTCGGCTCGAAGAGCAAGCTGGCTGAAAAAATGGGCATCCATTCCCGGTTGCTCAAGCTCCCGGGAAATGCGGCCGCGGCAGATGTCATTCGCGAGGTGGCGGCGGCCAACGACGATCGCTCAGTCCACGCCATCTTGGTGCAGATGCCCCTGCCCGGGCACATCGATCCCTGGGAAGTCATCGACCGCATCGCCCCGGAAAAGGACGTCGATGCCCTGCACCCGTTCAACCAGGGGTTGATCCTGCACAATCGCGGCCACATTTTCCCCTGCACCCCGCTGGGCGTCATGCGCATCCTTGACCATTACGGCATCGACCCGGCGGGCATGAATGCGGCCGTGGTCGGCCGGAGCTCCCTGGTCGGCAAGCCCATGGCCATGATGCTCACCAACCGCAACGCCACCGTCACCCTGTGCCACTCGCGCACCGCCGGCTTGACCGGGATCCTGCGCGAGTCCAGCCTGGTGGTCGCCGCCATCGGCAAGCCCGGTTTCATCAGCGCCGACATGATCAATCCCGGCGCCGTGTTGATCGATGTCGGCATCAACCGTATCGACAAGGAGGACGACTTCGACAAGTACTGCCCGCGCTCGCAGTACGAGGCGTTCAAGAAAAAGGGATCGGTCATCACCGGCGACATCCACTACCAGGCTTTTGCCAAGGCCCTGCACCATACGCCGGTGCCGGGCGGGGTCGGGCCGCTGACCGTGACCATGCTCATGCACAATACGGTAGAGCTCTGCAAAAGATCCATTTCCATTATGAGTGACAAGTGATGAACAGGAAATCGGCGTACGGTTTACGGCGTACGGTGTACGGCAAGAAAAATCAAACGGAACTATTTGGAATGGAGCAAAAGAAATCGGGGAACCATAGCCTGCATTTTAGGGATTTGTATTCACCGTCTACCTTATACCGTAAACCGTAAACCAATGGCTGAAATGATCCTCATCACCGGTGCCTCGGGATTGCTGGGGCGGTCGTTGGTGGCGAAATTTTCCGGCGCGGGCTTCCAGGTGCTGGCCCACTACCACCGGCATCGCTGCCCGGATTCGGCGTCGGTGAAATGGCTCGCCGGCGATTTTTCCATGGCGCGCGGAGTCGGGGCTTTTTTGCGCCGGCACCGCAAGCGGCTCGCTGCCTGCGGCTATCTGATCAATAATTTCGGGCCGCTCAACCAGCGTCCGACCGTTGCCGTGACCGGGGGCGATCTCAGCGCCGATTTTGATTTGCAGGTTGTCCCGGCTCTTGATATCAGCCGCTTCCTGATTTCCCACGGCCGCCTGCAGTCGGTGCTGAATATCGGCTTCGAGTTCAGCGGCGAAAACCGCGTCTATCAGCGCATCCTCGGCTACGCCCTGGCCAAGAACGCCCTGCTGACCCTCACGCGCTCCCTGGCCGTTGCTTTCCCCGACGTCCGTTTCAACCTGTTCTCGCCACCCAGCCTGGCCGGCGCCGCGGTCCTGCCCAAGGGCGCCCGGCCGGTCGACCCGGACCTGGTGGCCGAGCGCATTTTCCGGATCATGAAGGGGCGGCGTTCAGGGCGTCATTACCGCTACGCCGGGGCCGCCGGGGAAAAATAAGCGGAGGAGCATCGTGGACAAGGAAAAAAAAATCGCCCGTTACCTGCGGCTGCAAACGCAGCTGGCCGGGCTGCTCGAAAAAACCGCTGACCCGCTGGCCCGCATGGCCACGATGACGGCGCTGCTATTTCACAAGTTCGATTACTTTTTTTGGTGCGGCTTCTACCGCCTGGTCGCGGGCGACCTGATCGTCGGCCCGTACCAGGGGCCGCTGGCCTGCCAGGTGCTGGCCAGGGGCAAGGGGGTGTGCTGGGCCGGCATCAAGGAGGAAAAGACGATCGTCGTTCCCGACGTGCGGCAATTTCCCGGCCACATCGCCTGCGATGCGCGATCGCTTTCCGAGATCGTCGTGCCTTACCGGGACAAGAACGGGAAAGTGGCCGGGGTACTGGACGTCGACAGCGACCGGCTGGCCCAATTCGACGACGTTGACGCCCGGCAACTGGAAATAATCATCGCTTTGCTCCATAGCGCAGCGGCCGGCCATGAAAAAAAATCAGGCTGATCGGGGAGAAACCATCATGCGTCATCGGTCCAGATCCGGTTTGTGCTCGTTTGGGGTCATTGTCTTGTCCGCGTTCAGCTGCGCTTTTGCTACCGCCAAACCGCTGGACAACGGCAAGCATGTCAAAAATGTTATCCTGATGGTCGCCGACGGCACCGGCGTCGCCCAATGGACCCTGGCCCGCTGGTTCAACGGCGGCGGGCCGCTCGCCCAGGACGAGTGGACCTGCGGCCTGCTGCGCACCTACGGGGCCAATACACCCCTGACCGATTCGGCCCCGGCCGCTACCGCCTTCGCGACCGGTTTTAAAAGTTACAGCGGTTTTGTCGGCGTCCTGCCCGACAAAGCTTCCATGTGGGGCATCGATCCCCAACAGGGAGTCGATGCGCAATGCCGGCCACTGGTCACGGTGCTGGAAGCCGCCAGGCTCAGCGGCAGGGCGACCGGGATCGTCGTGACCTGCGAAATTCCCCACGCCACGCCGGCCGCTTTTTCTGCCCATGATGTGCAGCGCAAGGATTTTGAAGCCATTGTAAAACAGCAGGTCTATAACGGCATCGATGTCGTCCTGGGAGGCGGCGCCATGTATCTCCAGCCGCAAAACCGCGAGGACGGGGAAGACTTGGCAACGGTGCTGTGCCGGAAAGGCTACCGGCTGATCAATAGCCGGGAAGAGATGCTTGGCGTTCAGTCGGGCCGAGTCTGGGGGCTTTTCGCTGAACAGGACTTGGCCAACGACCTGGACCGCTCGGCCGCGGAACCGAGCCTGGCGGAAATGACTGCCAAGGCTATCGCCCTCCTGCAGGCCAACAAAAAAGGCTTTTTCCTCATGGTTGAGGGGAGCAAGATCGACTGGGCGGCGCATGACAACGAACCGGTCGGGGTGGTGAGCGAGGTTCTGGCTTTCAACCGGGCGGTGGAAACGGCCATCGCCTTCGCCCGCCGCGACAACGACACGGCGGTGATCGTGCTATCGGACCATGGCTGCGGGGGATTATCCATCGGCGAACGGGAGGCGAACCGCCTGGGGGAGAGGCCGGGGCTCGCGGCATTGATCGATCCGCTGCGCCGGGCCAGGCATACCGCCGAAGGGGTGGAAAAAAGGCTGCTGGCGGCTGGCGATCTGAGCGCCGCCGCCATCCACGCCCGCGTCGCCAGCGAGTACGGGGTGGAACTCAATGACGAGGAACTGGAGCGCGTGCAAGCGTATTTTGCCAACCGGCACAAGGATCAGTTCGGCCTGGCCTCCCTCATCGGCCCTATCCTCAGCCGCGCCGCCTATCTGGGCTGGACGACCGACGGCCACACCGGCGAGGACGTGCCGCTGGCCATTTTCCATCCACATGGCTACCGCCTGAACGGCGTCGTCCAGAATATGGCAGTCGCCTGGTACATCGACGAGATCATGAACCTCAAACTACGCGAATGGAACCAGGTCTTATATCTGCCCGCCATGGCGGCATTCGCCGCCAAGGGCGCCATGATTACCATCGAGGAGTCCACGCCCGGAAATAAAGTGCTGGTTGTCAGAAAGGGGAGGCAGGTACTGCATTTGCCTGCCAACAAGAACGAGGCCGACCTGGACGGGCGGACGATCACCTTGCGCTCTCTGGTAGTCTACAACGGCAAGGCCTTCTTCGTTCCCGCCGAGGCCCTGGCGCTGATAAAATAACCCGATTATTTCATTAGAAAATCCGTTTCGCCCCTAGCTGCGCAAACTATATTCTGGAGATCAAGTTGATAAAGATAGTAAAATAATTATAATACGAATTCATAGAGGCTCATAAATAAAGGGGTTTCTGAGTTTTTAGTATAGGCAAAAGAAATGCAGGCTTGGCACGTCTTTTGCTTTGATTTGCTAAAAGGGAACAATCATTTCGATTGAAGGAATTCCTGTGTTTTATTTGATTTTTCTGTTTGTTTAGGGAGTTGCTACTGTAATTTATTTATATCTGACATTCAATTATCAAAAAAAACATGCGAAAATTCCTCAGGTACAACGGAATTTAATGGTTAGTAATACCGGGCATTTTTGCTTTATAATTATCCCATTTCGAAATATCACGGCTTATAAAAAATTTAATTTAATTGATTGAAATGAGTGCTTCGGTCACTATGAATAAATTTACAGAAGTATATTAATTAAGGTAATGTATTAGATAGAAATAGTAAAATGCTCAATATTTTTAAAAAATTGACAAATAAATGGTTGTATGTTATTAAAATTAGAAAGGAAGAGATAGATATGGGAAGCAAGATTGATTTAAAAGAAGCAATTAAAAGTAACCAAAAATTCAAAGAACTAATTCTATATATTTCTAAACAATGTGAAAGAGATGATAAATTTGGTGCAACAAAACTTAATAAATTATTGTTTTATTGCGATTTTGAAGCATATCGGCAATGGGGGAAGTCTATAACCGGAAAGGAGTATCAAAAATTGGCCGAAGGCCCGGCCCCACGTTGTATGCTGCCGGTAAGAGATGAAATGATTAATATAGATAAATCGCTTTCAATTTCTCCAACACCCTTTCACAATCTAAAACAAGATAGATTCATTCCCCTACGCGAACCCAACACAAAATTATTTAAAAAAGAAGAAATAGAACTCATTAATGAAATAATAGAAAAATATCGTGATTTTAATGGGCGTGAAATTAGTTTTGAATCACACAAATTCATTGGATATAGAATTATGGAATTTAATGAAACTATTCCATATTCGCTTGCCCTGATTGGAAATCGTCCACCGACGGAAAAAGAAATTGAATATGGCAATTCACTTATAAATGAAAGGTGAAAAAGGTAGTTCTTACCGAACAATAGTCGAGGGAAAACAATATTCAAAAGAATTAGCGGCATTAATAAATGATCCCAAACGTGCCGATGAATTTGTTGAAGGGATACAATATGTATTGGCAAGAGAACCCAATTCTATTGAGGCAACCTGTTTAGATCAAAATTATCCACTTTGGTTTATTCCATGTTCTTGTAACGATATAGTTATTTTCTATACATATGATGACAACGAAATAACATTACTTTCAATTATTGATAGTAGAAAATTATAAAGAATTATTAAGCAACAGTTTTAATTCTTATCTTCTGGATAATCCATTGGTAATGACAATGTATCTCCGAGTTTGGGCAGCGATCTTTGTAGCAATCTATAAAATCCATTATAGCTTGAAGATGCTTTCATCAACGTAATAACATTGGATATTTGTTCAGCCAATTTTGGATGTCCAATGTCACTTGTTAGCCACTGATGATGCCTATGTTTTCTTGCTCCTTTCTCATTGGGAGGGTTTTTCTTTTCTAATTCACTAATTACTCCGGGAGCAAGGCGCTCATAGATGACATCTTTTGTTATTCGCCCAATGATCCATGGTTTTTTGTCTGGCAGAGGATTAAATTGAATTCCCTTTAATCTGAATAATTCTTTATAGAATTCATCGGGAAATCTCTTCTGCCACTTCATAAGCTCTTGTGAGATAAATTTAGAAAGAATTTCTTGAAGAGCAATCTTATCGCGTATTTCTTGATATCCAGTTGCTTCATCAACTAACGCTATAATTCCAACTCTTGCAAATGAACGCACAAGAATTTCGCATTGCTCGGCTATATGTTTTTGTTGAGCTTGTAAAACATTTGCTTTTCTTGCTTCAAGAATTGCATCACAGATATCCGGCAGAATTGTTGCTTCATATCCAAACGAAACGCCACCCTTACTTTTAAATTTTAACGGGGATGTGATCCGCACTCGCAAATCATCATTAATAAAGGGTTTTATTGCCTTTCCGGAGATAAAATTGGTTAATCGATCCGCACCGCCACTTTTCCCCGCTGATCCATAAGATAAGTCTAATGCCCCCAACATTCCCCCAAGTGCCAATACGCGGCGGCCATCTACAAGGACATAACATGGTATTTCGGCGCTCCCAATTTTTAATGGCCGATCAGGAGAACCAAATGCAGCTTTTAAAATGTTTTCTTCCATTTATACCCCCAATGATAATTTAGTGATTTTTTCAAATATCAAGCAATTGTTTCTATTGTTATAACGGAAACAAAATTCATCCACATATTTCTGTAAATATTTTTTACTATTTTGTGATACTGCCCAAGGATTCCCCGCTTTAATAAATTCCAAAATCCTTCAAGCGTGTTTACGTGATCGTTTCCATTTACATTTTCTCCCAATGAATGGAAAATAACCCGGTGTTTAAAGTCTGCCGATATTCCGATATACCCCCTCCAACTATCTGTAATAGCATTAGAATTTTTCTCAACAAATTTCCGAATAACTCCTTTTTGGGACTTGGCGCTAACATCTTTGACTCTTTGAGCCTTAACCTCCCCATCTCTTTTTAAAACCCCAACAACGACAATTTTGCCTTTTGTATTTCTACCTTGTGTTCCGCCAGTTTTTTTATTTGAATGTTCGTTTTTGTCTTTATCGCCAACATATGTTTCATCTACTTCAATAATTCCAGAAAGCAATTCGCTATTTTGAACCATGGCACGCCTAATCCGCATTTGCATATACCAAGCCGTGTTTTTGTTAACTTTAATATCCCTGGCTAATTTTCTTGCACTTATTTTCTTTTTGGCGTTCAAAACTAAACTAACCGCCAAAAACCATTTTTGTAAATCTAATTTAGTTTTATGAAAAATCGTCCCAACCGTAACACTAAACGAAGTATTGCAATTATTACAATGATATCTATATTCGCTTTTAAAAGCTGTTACCTTAATTGATTTGCAATAGGGGCAAATGGATTTTCCATTCCATCGAACCATTTCAAGATGTTTCAGACAATCAATGTGATCAGGGTATTTCTCATAGATTTCAATAATATTCATGTTTTTAAAACCTCTACCATAATATAGTACAATTAATTCGGTCTGTCAATAAAAAAATATAAGAATTAACTACCTTTAACTAATACATTATTTTAATTAAGTATTTTATCTTTGAACATATCCATCCCATTTGACCATGCTTCCATTTTTGAAATAAATATTGATTTTGTCATATGCTTCCCAAACCCGAGCACCACCAGTAGAAAAGTACTTATTCGGAGAAACCCATGCATTACCTCTTGCACCGTAGCTCTGAATATATTGATAAACTTCTAAATTTCCAATCGTTTCAGTGTGAGTTGGCACCCCAATTGCAAGGACAACATCTTCTTGTGATTTGCCAAGTAAGGGGTCCAACATCTCAATCGATTATAGAACGAAAAAAACCAAGGCCAGGTGATCAGCCCCTGCCGTTGAAATATGTTTAAATAAAAGATAGAATCTCCATATATTTCAATGGGGAAGATGGAGGAAACAATGATTTCATTTTTTAAAAAGAATTTCTGGAAAATTCTAATTGGAATTGTGTTAATTTTTTCATTGGTTCTTGGTGGAAAAATTATATTCAAACACAGAGTTGAAGCAAGCAAAGCACCATTCGATGGGGCTTTCGGGGTTTTCAAGTCCGCTGCCGCAGGGAAAGACTACAGCAAGGCCCTGGCCGCATTGCGGTCGCTGCTGCTTTCTTTCCTGGCGGAATCACCGCTGTTGCTAGAAAATGTCCGCTTCGTCAAGGGGGCCGACAACAGCTATGGCATATTTTCGCCGAGGGAGAATGATCTCTTTGCCGCCGCTGAACCGATTTACGTCTACATGGAGCCGGCCGGATATGTAATAAACAAGAACGCGGCGGGTTATTATGAATTCGGTTTCAAGGCCGATTTCCAGGTGACCGATGCCCAAGGCAAAGTTCTTGGCGGGCAGACCGATTTCGCCGTTCTGCCATTCAAATCCTGGAACCGCAATACGGAGATCTCCCTGACTTTTACCTACACTCTCAGCGGGCTGGAGAAGGGAAAGTACAAGCTGATCACTCAAGTATCGGACGCGCATTCGCCGAAGAAGGCCTCATGCGAAAAATGGTTCACGATCGAGTGAGGCCCGAAAAGGGGCGGCTATTGCTGTCTTTTTGAGGGGAACTTTTTTCCTGCTGCTGCGTTATATTCATCTGAGGAGGCACCATGAAAAAAATCGTTTTTTTAATCGTACTACTTTTGGCCGTCGGCTGGAGCGTCGGCTTCGCGGCCCAGAGCCGGGAGTCGTTCACCATGGCCGCGGCCGATTTGAAGGTTCTGAAGATCGATTGCGGCGCCGGATACCTGAAAATTCAGGGCGTCGACGGCCTGCAGCAGATAGAAGTTTCGGCTGTTCTGGACGTCGAGGATGTGGCTGACAATGAACTGGCGGATTTTAAAAAAGAATTCGTTACCTTGAAGCTGGAAAAGAACTCGGGGCGGGCCGAGCTGACCGCCAAGATCGAAAATGATTTTTCTCTGTCGACACTTTTTTCGGGCAGTCCGGACGCCAGGATCGACCTCGATGTCCGCGTGCCGCGGGGGCTGGCGCTGGCGATCGATGACGGTTCCGGCGACATCCTCATCCGCGACTGCGACGGCAACCTGGAGCTCGAGGACGGATCGGGCGATATTCATCTGACCAATATCAAGGGGCAGGTGGACATCGAGGACGGTTCCGGCGAGATCACCTTGGCCAAGATCGGCGGCGCGCTGAAGATCGAGGATGGTTCCGGCGATATCGAACTCGAGGATGCCGGCAACGACGTCACCATCGACGACGGTTCGGGTGACATGCGCCTGCAGCGCGTGCTGGGCTCGGTGACGGTCGACGACGGCTCGGGCGACATCGAGATCGACGGGGTGGAAAAGGACGTGACCATCGAAGAAGCCGGCAGCGGCGGCGTCAGCATCCACAACGTCAAGGGCAAGGTCAGGGAGTAACGCCAGCGCTGAAAAGGTACCTGCCCTTGCGGTCGACCGTGATTTTGGGTAGGAGATGCTTAGTTTCAAAATAGTTAAAACCCTCTTGCAAATTTTGCCAGAAGGCCTGCAAAACGGGATCGTGCTCTGACAATCTTTCCAGCTCTGGCTGCGCCGGCTGCATGCGGGCCGGGAAAATGTGGACCGGGATGCGGATCTGGCCGCTGGCGCGGGCGTCCACGGCCGCCAGGTAGATATCCTCGATCGGGTCATCCTGGAGCGGGATGCAGCCGATGGTCACGCAGGAACCGTGGATGAAAATATCGCCGCCCGGACGGCGGCCTTCGGCCAGAATGCGGTCGGAGGCGTTGGGATAATCAATTTTCAACGACAGATGGAAATGGCTCCAGGGATTGAAGGCACTGATCAGATAGAAGCCCTCAGGCACCTGGATGTCGCCTTCACGGCGCTTCGGACCCAGGTCTCCGGATGTGGCGCATATCGCATAGGTTTTGATTTTAGTTAGCTGGCCATTGGCCTGGTTGGCGGCCCACAGCTCGCATTCGCCTTCCTGCTTGAACAGGCGCAGGAAAATCCGTCGCGGCGGATAGGCCAACCCCGCTTTTTTGAAAAGTTCCTCGAGACGCGGCTGGGCGCGGAGCCGGGCCGCCCGCACCCGCGGATAGCGGCTCTGTTCTTCCTGGAACGATCCGACCAGCGAATTCCCAGCGGCCAGCAGAAGTAAGATGGACACGACAAATGTGAACGCCCGCCTGCGCACGATCATACCGGCATCCTCCTCATGGCCGTCATTATATCATTCCCGGTTGATTTTTTGGCTGTCCTGCGCCATAATCCGCTCCGGGGAAAGGAGGAAACATGAGAACCTTTTATTTGCTGCTGCTCATCCTGCTCGTCGGCGTCACCGCCCTGTTCGCGCTGCAGAACCTGCGGACGATCACCGTTTCGTTTTTCGACTGGAGCGTGACGCTGCCGATCGCCGCGGTTGTTGCCGGGGCCTATCTGCTGGGCATGCTCAGCGGCGGCAGCGTTCTGGCTTTCATGCGCCGGTTGCTGCAGCGGGCAAAAAAATCCTAAAGCAAATTAAGACTGCCTGACCGGCTCATGCGCATGAAGAAAATTTCCCTACCGGCCTTCGCCCCGCGCACGAAAAGAACGCTGCGTATCGGTGCACGCGTGCTGCTGGGCGCCATGCTGGCCGTATCCGTTCTGTTCTTTTCCCTGCGGAATGTCATTTTGAATGACGTTTTGGACAAGAAGATCGGAACCTACTTGGAGCAGCATCAACGGGCCGTCTGTACCGTCGGCATGGCCAAGTTTTACGGGCTCGACCGGGTGGTGATCGAAAACATCCGCCTGCGCAGTTCCGCCGGGACAATCGCCGTAAACCTCAGGTCATGTTCCATCAAGCTGGGCTTGTGGAACCTATTGCTCGGCTCCCTGCGCCCCGAGGTTCTTCAGATCGACGATCTCAGGATCCGTTTCCAGCCGGGGGGCAGGCAATATCCGGGGCCAAGCGGACCGGCCAACGGCAAGGAGCCCCGTCCGCGTCCAAGCCGGAAGCCGGCTTTTTCCGCCCAGGTCCAATCGCTGCTCCAGCTCATTTTCAGGTACATCCCCGACACCCTGCGCATCAATCGCTTCACCTTCAGTTCCGACATCGACCATATCCGGCAGACGTTTCATGTTCCCCAGTTTGTTGTTCAAACGCCCGCTTTCGCGACCCTGGTGGAGATCCAGAGCCGGGGAAAGACCTGGGCATGCCGCCTGGATGGAAATATCGACCGGAAAAAGAAAGAGCTGTCCGTGCGCCTGGCGCCGCTGCACCCCGATGAAAAGATCTTCCTGCCGTTCATCGATCGGCAGTGGGGGATACGCGTCAGCCTGGGCCTGGCCGAGATCAGCCTGAGAAGCGGCGGCCTGCACCGGGGTGAGCTGCAGCTGCAGGGCGTGCTGGCGGTCAATGGCCTGACGCTGAACCATCCGCGCATCGCCGTTGAGGACGTCAACCTGCAGAACGCCGCCCTTGATTATGTCTTGCGCATCGGCACCGATTGCCTCGAGCTGGATGAGCGGACCCAGGTCCAGTTCAACCGCCTCGCCTTCCATCCTTACCTCAAATTCACCGCCCGACCGACCGAACAACTGACCCTGAGGCTCAAGCGGACGGCCTTTAAGGCGGACGATCTTTTCGGCTCGCTGCCGGCCGGGCTGTTCAGCAGGCTCGCCGGCATCCGCACCAGCGGGGAGCTCTCCTATGAATTCGACTTTTTCATCGATTTCACCCGCCCCGGCGATCTCAGCCTGCATTCGGATCTGCAGAGATCGGCCTTTAGGATCGAGCGCTTCGGCCGCGTCGATTTCAGCGCTTGCGCCGCCCCGTTCATGTACACCGCCTATGAAAAAAACCGGGCCGTGAGGTCGTTCATGGTCGGGTCCGAGAATCCGGATTTTCGCAGCCTCGACCAATTCCCGCCTTTCCTGAAGAATGCGGTCCTGATCTCCGAAGACGGCGCTTTTTTCGGGCATAAGGGCTTTTTGCTCGGGCCTTTCAAGGAATCCATCGCCGCCAACATCAGGGAAAAGCGTTTCGTCAGGGGCGCCAGCACCATCTCCATGCAGCTGGTCAAGAACCTCTTCCTCAAAAAGGACAAAACCATCGCGCGCAAGCTCGAAGAGATGCTCATCACCTGGCTGATCGAGGAGAAGCGGCTGCTGAGCAAGGAGCGCATGTACGAGATTTACTTGAACATCATCGAGTGGGGACCGCTGGTTTACGGGGCGACCGAGGCGGCGCGTTTTTATTTCGACAAGGATGTCGCCAAACTGACCCTGGCCGAGGCGATTTTCATGGCCAGCATCATCCCGCGCCCCAAGCGCTTCATGTACTGGTTCGGCGACGACCAGCGCCTGCGCCCGTGGCTGCAGGCTTATTACAGCGACGTCTCCACCAAGATGCTCGCGCGCGGGATGATCGGTCAGCAGGATTTCGACACGCTGCTTTCCGATATCCGCTTGAAAGGCCCGGCCCGTTTTCTCCTGAAAGGCGGCGAAACCCTGCCGGCGGAAGAGCTCTGGCCTGACGAGGAGACCCCGGACTGAAACTCATCCGCCGCAGCGGCCCGCGCCGGCGGCAGCCCTATTTCAATTTCAAGCTCGCGAGCATGGCCTTGATGTCGGGATTGTCCTTTCCGTTCTCCCCTTCGATGGTGATGGTGATCTTGGTGCCGTTGCCGTAGGCCACGTGCATGGTCTGGGTCATGCCGCTGTAGCTGTAGGTGGTGCTCTTGAATGCAGTGCCGGCGACGGTCGTTTCGCTCATCGGAGAACCGCCGTAGTTCTGGATCATCGAGCCGATGGAGCCTTCGGCCGTGCCGGCGGCGTTGCCGTCGCCCTCGAACTTGAAATAGAGCCCCGGGCTGACCTTGCCCTTGGGCAGGACATTGACCATGCCGAACGTCAGCGGCCCGGCCACCCAGCCTTCGACCACCGTGATGGTGAAATAGGTGCAGTCGTAGGCTTCGCCGGTCAGGGGCGCGTTTTCATTTTTTGCTGCCGCTGCCGCCGGATTTGCCGGTTCGCCGGCTGCCCCATTGTTGCTGCCGCAGGCGGGCAACAGAACCATGGCTGCCACGCAAATCAGAGTAGCTGCTGTTTTTTTCATCGATTCTCCTTTGCCGATTCAAGCCGGAACCTGTCATTGTCGGAACGTTTCCAGCCTTGAAACCGATTGTAGACAGTCGGACATGCATAGTCAATATCGCAGCCGGCCGCGGCGCCATTGCAACGCCGGTTGATTTTAATTAAAATGGCGGCATGGAGAAAAGCAACAATTTGAAATTGTTATTGCCGGAAGATTGTTTGTTGTTGATCATAGATTTGCAGGAAAAGTTCTTACCTTTCCTCAAGCATTCGCGCCGTGTGCTGCAGTCGGCAAAACTGTTGATCGACGTGGCCAGGGAGCTGCACATTCCCATGCTGGTCAGCGAGCACAATCCGAAGCGGATCGGCCCCACGGTCCAGGAGCTGGGGACGAAGCTGAAGGACGTGCCGGTTTTTGCCAAGGATATATTCAGCTGTTTCGGCGATCCAGCGCTCAAAAAGGCAATCGCCGCTCATCAGGGGCGCAAAACGATTCTGATCGCCGGTTGCGAGACCCATATCTGCATCATGCAGACGGTGATCGATGCCCTTACCCTCGGCTACAACGTTCACGTGGCGGCCGACGGCGTGAGCTCCAGAAAAGAAATCGACTGGAAGGTGGGACTGGAGCGAATGGCCGGGTGCGGGGCCGTTGTGGCCACGTCGGAAATGATCGCCTATGAACTGCTGAAAAGGTCCGATACCGCGAACTTCAAGGCGCTGCTTCCCTCGTTCAAAGAGTGGGTGAATCGCAGCGAGGATTGAAATTGAAAAAAACCAAGGCAGGGGATGAGCTGAAGGCCGGCCGGATGCCGAGCTGGGGAAAGTGCGACCCGGACCAGTTCCGGGCCTGGATACAGGAAAACAAGTCGTTGCTGAAGGAGGACAAGAGAACAACGATGCGGCAAGCCGTATCCCGGTTCGTGGCCGACGGCTCCTATGTCAAGCTCGGCGGATTCGGGCAGGTGCGAACCTCGATGTCGGCCATTTATGAGCTGGTCAGGCAAAAGAAAAAAAATCTCATTTTGGCCGGACACACGACCAGCCACGACATGGATGTTCTCCTGTCCGGCGGCTGCGTCGCCAAGATCGAGGTGGCCTATTCCTTCGGGCATGAATTCCGGCCGCTGCGCAGCGCGACCGGGCCGCGCCTGATCAAGGAGGGAAAACTGGAGGTCAGCGAGTGGAGCAACGCCAGTTTCGCCTGGCGCCTGAAGGCGGCCGCCATGGGGTTGTCGTTCATTCCGGCGCGGTTCATGCTGGCCACGGATACGTTCAACTACAGCGGCGCCAAGGAAATCGTCTGTCCGTTCACGGATAAAAAGTACTGCGCGCTGCCGGCGCTGTATCCCGATGCGGCGATCATCCATGTCCACAAATGCGACAAGTACGGCAATGCGTTCATCAAGGGAATGGTGGTTGCCGACGACGACGCGGCCATGGCCTCGCGGCGGGTGATCGTTTCGGCGGAGGAGATCGTGGACGAGGAATTTTTCCTGAGCGATCCCGACAAAACGGTCATCCCTTATTATTACGTCGACGCGGTCGTGGAAAGCCGCATGGGTTCATACCCTTGCGAGATGCCGGGAGTGTATTGGTTCGATGAAGGTTTTATCGCCGACTATATAAAAAGCACCTATGATGTGGCCAAGTTGGAAGGGCATCTTGCCCGATACTATTACGAGACGTCCGGATGGGAGGAACATCTGCAAAAAGCCGCCGGAGCTGCAAAGCTGGAGCAGTTAAAAAAAATCGCCCGCCACGAAGAAAAACCGCCGCAGGCAAAAGACATTTGGAACAAGTAGCATGGCCAACGAAAAATACACCTTGACCGACCTGATGATCATTGCCGCCGCCAAAGAGCTTCCCGACGGAGAAGCCGTTCTGGTGGGAACGGGCTTCGCCCAAAAAACGCATGCTCCCAGGCTGCTCCTGTGCTTTGAGGCGGGCGGAATCGGACCGGAGAAGGTCCCCCGTTTGCCGTTGACCGTCGGCGAGGGAATCACTGCCGAAAGGGCGGTCGAGGCTGCCTCGATGATCGGCATCATGTCCATGGCGGCGAGGGGGGTGGTCAAATACGGTTTTCTGGGCGGAGCCCAGATCGACATGTACGGGAACCTGAACAGAACGGTCATCGGCTTGTATGCGAACCCGAAAATGCGCTTTCCCGGTTCGGGCGGTGCCAATGACATCGGCTCGTTGTGCACCCACACCTTGATCATCATTAAGCATGAAAAAAGAAGGTTCATTCCCAAGATCGATTTCGTCACCACTCCGGGGTATTTAAGCGGCGGCAACGCCAGGGAGCT
>JAPKZL010000203.1 GCA_026393795.1 Candidatus Aminicenantes bacterium
TTTTGCAGCCCTCCGGCGTGTAGGCGACCGTTTTGAACATGGGTTTGACATGCTTGGGCGTTTCCAAGCATGCGTCCAGCTTTTGCGAACTGACATCTACTCCTAGAATGACTTCCATTTTTTCCTCCAGGGTGGTATAAAATAAGAAAGCAACCTGGGCCCAGCCTTGTCATGCGGTCACGAACCGTTCGACTGTTCGGGCATTGTGGGTTGCAAAGGGTATGGCCGGTGGCGCCCTTGCTACGCCCGTATATCGTGCCAAGTGTACGCTGGGCTATGCGGGCTGCCGCCGGTCTCTTTTTCACCACCACAACTTCATGTATTACCAAAAAACCATCCTTGTTGGCAAAGCCCCGATTGGACCTTGCTACGATCGAGCATTCAGCTCAAGGGGCGAACGGTCATTAAAAACATCGGGGCGTTTGGAAATATTTTAATACTTAAAATATTTCTGAAGACTAATATACAAGGGGCAGGCCCCCGTGCCTGCCCGTTCACATCAACGATCGAATTGGGGCAAGATGATCCAGGGCGGACACGGAGGTCCGCCCCTACAACAAATCATTTAACCAACAGGCATAATTTTTCAATCAATAGGTTGCAGCTCATTCTTTTCAACATTTGTTTCGAGAAACGCGGGAGACAAAAATACTGGTGGGAACGGGATGTGTTGCGGATTCCTTCTCGACCTGAAAGAAAGAGAATGCCCCCGCCCCGCCTTCGTCCAGATTCTTTTTCGCTTAACCCTGCCGGTGCAGGCGGTCGTAGAGACGGGAGGCCAGCTGCGATCGTTCGTTGCTGGGAACGCCGCGCCGGCTCAGGATAATGATCCCGGCAACAACCAGGACCGCGCAGCAGATCAGGACCGGAAGCTTGAACTCGGTCAGGGCATTGAGCGTCGCCATACCCGCCCCGAAAACAATGAAGACGATGCCGAAGGCGATGCGCAGCCGCATCATGGCTTCTTTCTGCTTGCCTTCGCCCGCCAGGAGCTGCGCGAGGCCCATGCTGAAATAGACGAGGCCGATGAAGGCCAGGAAGACGGGGATCCAGTGCCTGCCCCTTTGCAGCAGGATGGTGGCGACGAGAATTTCCACGATGCCCTCGAGCAGATGGAAGAGCCCGGAGAAATTACGGATGCGCTTTTCGAAAAAATGGCTGAAGCTGGCGCCCAGGATGATGAAGGCGCCGGCCAGGAAGATGAACACGACGCGCAGGGGAAAATGGTGGATGTGTTCCGCCTCTTCCCAGCCCTTGCTGAGCAGCGTGAAGCCAATGACGTAATCGGCGAACTTGGCGATGAATGCGTTCTTGGCGTCCTGCTTTTCTTTTTCCATGACCGTCTCCCGAGCCCATATGATATCATCCCTGCTGCTGGGAAACAAGGGGAGCTGTTTTGCAATTCGCCCCGTTCAAACCAAGCGCTGCATCACCTTTTCCCAGGAGCGGGTGATGACGAAACTCTCGGCAAAATCGTCGATCATGCGCGCGAACTTTTTCATGGGCGCGGCGAAAGTGAGCTCGTCGGCCCCGACGCAGGGGCGGGCCGAGACGTCGAACATCCCCAGCACGCATTTTGGATTTTCCTTCTGGTTCTCCAGGAATGGGTACTGGATGACGGTGCCGCAGCCGGCGGAAAAGGGGGCGATCACTCCGAACGGATCGGTCTCCTCATAGTTGGCCAAAGTGAACAGACCTGAAAGGATATCGGGGTTGGCGAAGAAAATCGCCGCCTCGGGGCGGTCGGCTTCGCTCATCTTGTCCCAGCGCTTCAGGACAAGGTATTTTGCCGGCCCGCGCCATGCGGGCCATTTTTCCATGAGCTGCTTCACGATCGCCGGCGTCTTCTTGTAGCGTTCCCCTTCCAGCTTGCCTGGAATGCCGCAGGAAAGGAAATACTCGAAATTGGGCCGCTGCGGCACCGGGAAGCCGCAGAAGCGCTTGCCGCAGCCCAGCGCCGGTTCGTCCAGGCACAGCGACTCGCCCTTCCTGGCCGCGGCCAAGTCGGCGACGAAGCAATGCCAGCCCTTGCTCGGCGGCGGCGCCTCCATCCCCGCCGGCGGTTCATCGGCATAATAGAAGATCAGCGGCAATTCCGCACCGGAAAAATACCTGGCGAAAAGTTCCTCGAATTTGGCTTTCAGTTTCAGTTCCATGATCCGATTTTATTGAACTTGCCAAAAAATCGCAAATGCCCCCGCGGGATAGACGCCATCCAGCGAAGAAAAATCGGCGAAAAATGAACTTTTCGAAAAGGCCTTCCGTTCATTGGCCTGGAGGAAACGAATGAAATTGAAAATCAGAATGTTTTTGCTGGTTGTATTCACCTTGTCACTGCTGGCCGCTCCGGCCTGGCTGAGCGGCAAGACCGCAAAAAAAGCCGTCGCGCCAATGGTCAACCCCAAGGACCCGGTGCTGAATTTCGAGTTTGTCTGGAAAACCCTCGACCGCAATTACGGTCAGTTCCTGATCAAGCATGTCGATTGGGACGCCATGTACAGGGTGTATCGCCCCCAAGTCACGCCGAAGACCACGGATGCGGAGCTCTGGGACATCCTGCTGGCCATGATGGGGCACCTGAACGACAGTCACCTTGCCCTGGCCGACGGCACCCGACGCATCGGCGGTGGCCGCAACAATGGGTTGTTCACTGATGATGGATTTTCCCTGGACCTGGTGAAATCCAAATATTTGCAGGGCAAATTCACGGAAGCCTTGGGCGGGAGCTTCATCAGCGGCTGGCTGGCCGAAGGGGTCGGCTACCTTTACATAGGCGACCTGAAGGACGGTTTGGATCAGATATCCAAGACCATCGACGTCATGATGGCCGAGTTCGCCAAGGCCAGGGTCATGGTCGTCGACGTGCGCAACAACCCGGGCGGCACCGGCCGGGCCGTGAAGATCGTGGCCGGCCGTTTTGCCGACCGCCTGCGCCACTACGGCACGGAACGGACCCGCTACGGACTGAAGCATGACGATTTCTGGCCCGAGGAATTTTGCAACATAGAGCCGGCCGGGCCGCTGCAGTTCACCGGGCCCACGGTGCTGCTGACGGACCGGATCAGCGCCAGCGCCGCCGAAGGCTTTACCATGGCCATGCGCGTGCTGCCGCACGTCACGGTGGTGGGCGACACCACTGAGGGGGCCCTCTCTTCCCAGTTTCCCGACAGGATGCCCAACGGCTGGAACCTGTGGGTGGCCTTCAAGGAAGTCCGGGACCATGAGGGCGTCTGCTGGGACGGCGTCGGCATCCCGCCCGACCTGCGCATTCTCAACAGCGCTGCCAATATCGCCGCCGGCCGGGACCAGGTGCTGGAATTTGCCATGAAATACCTGGA
>JAPKZL010000204.1 GCA_026393795.1 Candidatus Aminicenantes bacterium
CAGATTGCGAACTTGTTCCAATTTTTCTTCGTTGCTACCCGTGAAAGCAGCAGGGTCGGGAAAACTCCAGTGCTGGCGCTGGCCGACGCCTGGAAAGATCGGGCAGGCTTCGGCCTGGCTCTCGTCGCAGACAGTGATCACCCAGCCGTACCATTTCCCTTGGCGCAGCAGGTCGAAAGCGCTGCGGGTCGTCTTGGCAGAAATATCGATGCCGATCTCATTCATGGCTTTGACGACCAGCGGATTAAGAACCCCCGGTTCCAGGCCGGCGCTTTCCGCGGCAAAGCGTTCGGAACCGAATTTGTTTAAAAATGCCTCGGCCATCTGGCTGCGGGCCGAATTATGGACGCAAATAAACAACACCCCGATTTTTTCCATTTTACACTCCTTCTGAAACACATGCTAACCGGAAACGATTAATTTCATTTTAATATACGATTAATTTAATGTGAATAGACAAAACTATTATTAACCGAAAATTAACCAAGATTTTATTTCATCTTCATCATCGCCGGCGACAATGGCCCCGGGAACGCAAATTTTTTCTGGAGGAAAAAATGAAACGACTGATTCTTTTAACCCTGTTGGCCCTGTTTGTCTTGAGCGCCGTGAAGTTGCCGGCCGCCATCTCGGCTTATGCTTTCGGCGACTATTACTTTGTACTCAAGCACCATGCCGTGGACCCTGTCACCAGCAGCAAACTTTATGAAGATCAGAACGGCTTCTGGCTGCGGCGCATCTACTTGACCTACGACTCCGACATTTCCGACAAGCTGAAAGCCCGCGCCCGCCTGGAGATGAACTCCGACGGCAAGTTCTCCACCACCGCCGCCACTATTAGTTCCTTTGTCAAGGACGCCTACGTGAGCTACCAGTACCTGCCACTGCACTCCATGACCCTGGGCATCCAGGAGCATCTCTCGTTCGCCAACATCGAGAAGTTCTACGGCTACCGCCATGTGGAAAAGACATCCCTTGACCTGTACAAGGTCCGCGACTCGCGCGACTTCGGCCTCAGCGCCAAGGGCTATTTTGATGCCGCCAAGAAATTCGGCTACGCGGTCATGTTCGGCAACAATTCCAGCTATCGCCAGGAGATCAACAAGGAGAAAGCGCTGAACGCCCGCCTGACCTTCACTCCCAACCCCAGCTGGATGTTCGAAGTCTACGGCGACATGGTTCAGGTCGACGCCACAAAAAAAGACACCCTGATTTCGGCTTTTGCCGGCTTCCAGGGCGATTGGGGACGCGTAGGTCTCAACTATTTGACTAAAACGCTGACCGAAACCGGGAAGGATGACAGCAAATATTCGCTGATCCAGGCTTTTGCCGTGGCCAAGTTCGGGAAAAAAGTCGAAGCACTGGTCCGTTACGACCAGACTTTTGATCCCCAGCCGAACGGCCAGGACAGCTACCTGATCATCGAAAAAGGCTACAAAACATCGTTCTTTTTGGCCGGCCTGGGCTGGAACATCCACCCCAAGTTCCAGGTCATGCCCAACGTGAAGATGGTGTCCTATCAGGAAAATAACGGCAAAAAGCCGGGCAGCGACACCTACTTCAACGTGACTTTCTATTACCAGTTCTAAAGGAGGAAACATGAAAATTTTCAAGACATTGCTCATCATCGCCCTAGCCGCCGGCTTCCTGGGCGCGGCCGAAGCCAACAAGATCACGGTCGACGGTTCCACCACCGTGGGGCCCATCGCCAAGGCCTTTGCCGAGTTCTACATGAAGCAGCATCCCGGCGTCAACATCACCGTTTCCGAATCGGGT
>JAPKZL010000205.1 GCA_026393795.1 Candidatus Aminicenantes bacterium
CCCCACCAGCAATGGCCGATTTCATGCCCAAAAACGGGTGTGAAAAAAAAGTTCTCGGGCAATGTCGCCGGCGGATAAAAAGTAAGGCCGTCATAACTCCCCCCTCCCGCTTTGCCCAGGAGATCAACCGGAAGCTCGATCAATGAATAGCCCTCATAAGGGGAAAAGCCATAGTAGGCTTTGAAAAACCGGACGATCTTTACGCAATTCTCAAAATAAAAATTGATTTTCTCCCGCCGGCAATTGAGTAAAAAGACGCCCACTTCCTGGCCGTCTATTTTCTGGCTTTGATAAGCGAAGGCCGCGGCCGCGAATGAAAATCCGGTCGGGGAGTCAATGGTGAAAACATACCGTTTTGCCCCGGGCAGAACTTCCGTTGTGGCCAGTCTGCCGACGCTGGCCACGACCCAATCCTTTGGGACAAGGTAGGCGATCCGCCCCCGGCAGTGGCGGACCGACCCCGACATTTGCGGATACCAATGGCTGCTGCTGAAAGCATGGGAAACGGGGGTGCCGATCCAGGCGTTGAGCAGATCAAGCTCGGGAACCCGCTCATGAAAAGATCCCTGATAACTCACCTGGATGGTGCAAACGCCGGAAGCGGAGAGCGGCTGCGGAGGAGTGACGGCCAGGCTGTCGTCGTTGCGTCTAAAAGGCAGAGGCCGGCCGGCTTCATCATTGACAGAGATGACGGTCAGTTCGTGATTGAGGTCCAGGAGAATAGCTTCGGAGCCTGAACCGGAACTTTGCAGCCGAATCCCGGCCTCTCCCTTCATTATCCCTTCAGCCGGATCGAGTTCGACGGATAAGTCAATGAATTCGCTTTGCCAAATGGACCGCTGCCTTTGGGCGCTAGCGGCGGTTGGAAAACAAAACAACAAAAATATAATAAGCCAATAGCCCCAAACTCCATTCCGGTAGTTCATGCATATCCCATTCATTTATTGCCCGGAGCCGGCGATCTTTCGTACCGCCTCCGGCAGAGCAAACTCGTTGGCCGGGATCTCCACGTTATGGGTGACGCTTTTAATTGTGATGATCATCTCCCGGCCGGCTTCCTTCCGTACTTGGGAATGGGGGAACAAGATTCCATCGACCCGACGGTAGTCGCCGAGCAGGATCTCCTGGATGCCCTGCCCGGCCATTGTTTCCAGGGGGAGCTCGATCTTGACCAGGAGCCCCGAGGTTTGATCGAAATAATAGGTCAACTGGAAATCGGCGCCGGTAAGGGCTTCGACCCGAAAAACGGATTTCCCGTCGATGGCTTCCTTGCCGGTGCAGATGACTTTTTTAAAGGCCTGGCGCCAGCGCGCCGGCAGGTCCAGGCCGTAAAGGGACAGGAAGCGCAGCCGCTCCCGTCCTTCCCTGATCCGCGATCCCGTCATGGGATTGCTTTCCCAAACCGTTTGGCCGTCTGAACCGTATTCGATCTTTCCCATGGGGGAATCGACCACAACGTGATACGGACCGGAGCGGGTCAGTCGGGACGTCACTTCAGCGGTCATGGCCGGCACCGACATTTGCATGACCGATTTTGTCAAGCGGCTCAGGATTCGGTCATAGGCTGCCTGGCCGCCGGTTTTTTGGATGAAATTCTCAAAAAGCGTTTTGGCTTTCGGCAACGGATCGGATTGCTTTCCAGCCAGTAGCGGGAAAACCATCAGTAAAAGCAACGCCAGGATCCTCGGGGCAATGGCGTAGCGCCGGGTTCCATTCATTAGCGATGAGCAGCAAATTGTGTTGATCATTTTTTCTCCTTTTTGCATAATGTTATTTCGCATCATCCTCACTGAATATAAATCACTATCCGGGTTGCTGCTTCTCACTTTATAAATTGAGGAACGATTTTTATGGTTTTCGCTACGGCAAAAACCGTTCATGAAACAGCACGGGTACGGAACCGGGAGGGGGGTTGCCCGGTCAGGTCCTTGAAAACCCGGTTGAAGGTGGCCAGGGAATTGAAGCCGCAGTCGAAGGCGACGGTGATCATCTTGACCTGGCCCGCATCCGGCCGGCTCAGCCGCTGCTTGGCGGCATCGACGCGGTAGCCGTTGATGAAATCGAAGAAGTTCCGGCCCAGCTGCTCGTTGATCACCTGCGAAAGGTGGTTGAGCGGAACGTCCAGGGCCTGGGCCAGCCCGGGGAGGGTGATAGCGGGATCCAGGAACGGTTTTTCGCTCGCCATCATGCCGAGCAGGCGCGTTTTCAGCAGCCCGGCTTTTTCGGCGGTCAGGGACGAACGCTTGTAGCGTTTGCCTGGCCCGCCCTCGCCGCCGGTGCCGAAGAATACCTGCGGCTGGAACATGGTCCGGTAGCCGGTGGCGAAAATGTTCAGGGCGGCCAGGAAAAAACCGACTTGCCCGGCCACGTTCACCAGGCGGCGGTCGAGCTTGAACACCGCCACCACCGCCAGGCCGGCGACGCAGATCGCGGCGAAGACGGCCAGACGCCATTTGAGCCAGCGCAGGTTGATGCCGTCGAGGCTCGAGAAGGAGTCCTTGATCTTCCGCGCATAGTCGCGCAGGCAACGGATCATCAGGGTGACATAAGCGGTCATCTGCACGACCGCCATGATGGTCACCGGCAGCCAGGGAGTTCTGACGCACCAGGCCAGGATGCCCGGCACGGCCTCTTGGCGGCGGAAGATCCAGAAAGCGGCCCAGAAAACCAATCCCAGTAGGAAAGGGACAAAATGGCCGAGCCGCGCCGGCTGCCGCCAGCGGAATTCCCTGCCGCTCATCGTTCGGATGTAAAAATAATAGAGCGGGCCATAGGTTAAGGCCACCGAGCCAACGAGGATCGAGAGGAACGGCCAACGGTCGTACCAGCCGAGGATGTTGATGAAGCCGTTGGCCATGCCCAGTGCCAGGACCAGCAGGAAGAGGGCCATGATGCGGTTGGCCGGACGGTTGCCGCGCTTACTGAATACGAGCAGTAGCGCCTGGACAAGGGCATGCGCAGCACCGACCAGGTTGATGGTGCTGAGCGTTCTGAACCAGGAATCGATCGTTGCCGCGTTCACGACCCTATGTATAGTGAAAGCGATCCCTTTTGTCAACCGCGCCGTTCGCGGGCCCGCCTGTATTTTTTTGGAACCTATTCCGGGCCTGCTGCGTATATACAGGTGTGCGTCAGGCGGGATCGGGAACACTCGCGCTGAACACACCGCTGAAGCTGGCGCGCAAGCAATAAAAACAAGGAGAACTAGGTCAATGGCCAACGGAAAAAACGGTAAAAAAAAGTCACGCAAAAAAATCATTTGGATCGTAATCGGAAGCATCATTTTATTGCTTATACTTAAAACAGTCGTCTGCGGCAAAAAGGTCCCCGGCATCATGGTGCAGACCGAGAAGACCGCCAAGCGCGACATCACCCAGCTGGTATCGGCGACCGGCATCATCAACCCGGTCTACCAGGTCGTCATCACCCCGGAAGTCACCGGCGAGATCGTCGATCTGCCGGTCAAGGAAGGCGAACGGGTGAAGAAGAACCAGCTCCTGATCCGCATCAAGCCGGATTCGTATGTCGCCGCGCGCGACCGCGCCAAGGCCAACCTGGAGTCGGCCCAAGCCACCCTGGGGATGAAAAAAATAGAGAAGGATTTCATCGCGAGCAACTACAAGCGCACCCAACAGCTCTTCCGCGACGGCATTTCCAACAAGCAGGAGCTGGAACGGATGGAATCGGACCTGGCCTCGAGCATCGCCCAGTATGAAGCCCAGCAGGCCTTCGTGCAGCAGGCGCAGGCGACCCTGAAAGAGTCCAACGAAAGCCTGAACAAGACCACCATCTATTCGCCGATGGACGGCACCGTCAGCAAGCTCAACGTCGAGCTGGGCGAGCGCGTCCTGGGCAGCGGCTTCACCCAGGGCACCGACCTGATGACCGTAGCCGACCTGGGCAAGATGGAGGCCATTATCGACGTGGACGAGAACGATGTCGTGCTGGTGTCCATCGGCGACACGGCCAAGATCGAGCTCGACGCCTTCAAGAACGTCACCTACAGCGGCCAGGTCACCCAGATCGCCAACTCGGCCAAGACCACCGCGGCCGGCACCCAGGAAGAGGTGGTCAACTTCGCCATCAGGATAGCCCTCAACGACTTCAACGCCCAGGTGCGGCCGGGCATGTCCTGCAACGCCGACATCGAGGTCGAGACCAAGACCAACGTGCTGGCCGTACCCATCCAGAGCGTGACCGCCCGGTCCGAGGAAGAACCCGGAGCCATGGAACAGCCTGCCGCCAACGGCGAATTGACCGTCGGCAAGGCCAACAAGAAAAAGCAGGCCAAACCCAAGGAGGTCGTCTTTGTTGTCGACAAGGACACCGTGGCCATGAAAGAGGTGAAGATCGGCATCAGCGACAACGAATACATCGAAATCGTCTCCGGCCTGAAAGAGGGCGACGTAGTGGTCAGCGGCCCCTACCGCGCCATCTCCGGCGAGCTGAAGGACAAAGCCAAAATCATGCTCGAACCGAAATCGAAAGACGGAAAGAAAAAGAACTAACGCCACAAGCGATAAAACCATGAACATCATCAATTTGGAGAACATCACCAAGGTCTACCAGGTCGGTTCCGAAGAGGTCCACGCCCTGGACGGGGTTTCCCTGAAGATCGACCGCAACGAGTACGTGGCCATCATGGGCCCCTCGGGCTCGGGCAAGTCGACGCTGATGAACATCCTCGGCTGCCTGGACACGCCGACCGAGGGAAAAGCTGATCTACGCCGGCATCGGCTCTTCCCGCCGCCGCGAGCTGGCCGAGAAGGCCCTGACCAGCGTCGGCCTGAAAGAGCGCATGCTGCACAAGCCCAACGAGCTCTCCGGCGGGCAGCGCCAGCGCGTGGCCGTGGCTCGGGCCCTGGTGATCGGCCCGTCGATCATCCTGGCCGACGAGCCGACCGGCAACCTCGATTCGAAGACCGGCGAGGACATCTTGACCCTGTTCTACGAGATCTACAAGCAGGGCAACACCATCATCCTGGTCACCCACGAGGAATACATCGCCAACCATGCCAAGCGCGTCATCCGCCTGCTCGACGGCAAGATCGCCAGCGACGAGCGCGTGGCCAACCACACAGTTCCCGGCCGCCAGGGGAATTAGCCGTGCGCCATCATTTGTTCGAATGGAAGGAGGGACTGCTGATCTCGCTGGCGGCCATCCGCGCCAACAAAGCGCGCTCGCTGCTGACCATGCTCGGCATCGTCATCGGCATCTGCTCGGTGGCGCTGATGGCCACCGCCATCAACGGCATCGACAAGGCCTTCGTCAACGGCATCAGCTCGCTCGGCGCCGACAACCTCTACATCGACAAGTACGCCTGGTTCAGCAATGAAGACTTTTTCCTGATGCGCAACCGCAAGAACGTCTCCCTGGACCAGTTCGAGCGCTTCCAGAAGCTGGCCAAGCTGCCGCTGGCCATGGCCCCGACCATCCTGACCGTGCACAAGGTCCTCTTCGGGAACAACTACGTCGAGGGGACGCTGATGACCGGCACGACCGACGGCTACGTGCGCACCACCAATTTCAATTTCGCCCGCGGCCGCTTCTTCACCGGCCTGGAGAGCAGCGGCGCCCGCAACGTCGCCGTGCTGGGCAGCGAGGTTGCCGCCCACCTTTTCGAGCGCCAGGACCCCTTGGCCCAGGAGGTCAAGGTCGACGGCATCCCCTTTCGCGTCGTCGGTGTGCTGGAAAAGCAGGGCAGCAACCTGCTGGGCAATTTCAACCCCGACAACCAGGTCTACATGCCCATCGGCACGGTCTTCAAGTATTTCCGCCGCGACCGCGACACGGTGACCATCGTCGTGCGCGCGCGCAGCACGGCCATGATCGCCGCCACCAAGGAAGAAGCCTACGGCGTAATGCGCCGCGTGCGCGGTTTGATGTACGACGAGAAGGACGACTTCTCCATCAACCAGCAGGAAGGGCTGACCGACAACTACAACCGCGTCGTGGGCGTGATCAAGATCGTCGGCTTGTTCATCACCGGGCTGTCGCTGCTGGTGGGCGCCATCGGCATCATGAACATCATGTTCGTCTCGGTGAAGGAGCGCACGCGCGAGATCGGCATCCGCAAGGCCATCGGCGCCAAGAGGCGGACGATCATGGGCCAGTTCCTCACCGAGGCCGCGCTGATCTGCCTGATCGGCGGACTGGTCGGCCTGCTGCTGGCCATCGCCTTGAGCATGGTCATCAACAAGTTCCTGCCCACCAGCGTGCAGCTGAACACGGTGCTCCTGGCCATCTCCATTTCACTGATTACCGGCATCATCTCCGGCCTGGCCCCGGCCTGGACGGCGGCGAAAATGGACCCGGTCGAAGCCCTGAGGTACGAATAATGAAATTCTGGGAAGTCATCAAAGTCGCCTTCGCCTCGCTGCGCGGCAACAAGCTGCGCTCGGGGCTGACGGTGCTGGGCATCATCATCGGCATCTTTTCCATCATCTCCATCAGCACCGTGATCACCATGATGCAGAACTCGATCAGCGAGGGTCTGTCGCAGCTGGGCAAGAACACCTTCCAGATCCAGAAATTCCCGGCCATGCGCCAGGGCCACCTGAGCGATAAGATCCGCAACCGCAAGGACCTGACCGTCGAGGACTATTCCCGGCTGCGCGACATGCTCGATGAGGCGAAGCTGGTCGGCGCCGAGCAGTGGCAGTTCGGCCGGCTCTTCAAGTCGCAATGGGACGAGACCAACGCCAACATCCAGCTGGTCGGCGGCACCCCCGAGGCCATGGTTACCAACGACTGGGCCGTCGCCCAGGGCCGCACCATCAACCAGGACGACATGGACCGCAACCGCCGCGTCTGCGTGCTGGGCACCGACCTGGTCAGCAAGCTCTTCCCGCGCATCAACCCGCTCGGCCAGGAGGTCAAGGTCGACGGCATGCGCCTGAACGTCATCGGCGTTTTCACAGCGCAGGGCTCGATGTTCGGGCAGTCGCGCGACAGTTTCGTGGCCATGCCGCTCTCCACCTTCCAGGCCAAGTACGGCAAGACCAGCCGCAGCATCAACATCACCGTCATGGCCTACAGCAACGTCACCTACAACCGCACCATCGACGCCGCCATCGGCTACATGCGCACCATCCGCAAGGTGGCCCCGGGCGAGGAGAACGATTTCGACATCTTCTCCAACGAATCGCTGATCGCCCAGGTGGGGCAGATCACCCAGTACGTGCGCCTGGGGGCCATCGTCATCGCCTTCATCGCCTTGCTGGCCGCCGGGATCGGCATCATGAACATCATGCTGGTCTCGGTGACCGAGCGCACGCGCGAGATCGGCATCCGCAAGGCCATCGGCGCCAAGAAGCGCAACATCCTCTTCCAGTTCATCATCGAGGCCGTCACCCTCTGCCAGTTCGGCGGCGTCATCGGCATCGTGCTCGGGCTGGCCGCCGGCAACATGGCCGGCAAGTTCCTGAACGCGGCCCCGGCCCTGCCGCTCGACTGGGTGCTGACCGGGATCGGACTCTGCGTGGTGGTCGGAATCGGCTTCGGCACCTACCCGGCCTACAAGGCGGCCAACCTCGACCCGATCGAAGCGCTCAGGTACGAGTGACAGGTCGAAAAATGTATGAAGTACATAGTATAAAATTCAAAGTAAGAAAAAATTTTTTCGAACAATTTATTGTAGTAGTTTTATAGTGCCTTTTCTCTTTCTTTTTCCTTTTCCCTTTATACTTTATACTTGGTCTTTACTTATCTAATACCAGCTTGCCGTCCCTGATGCCGCCGCTTTGGTCGATGGTATAGCCTGCCGCTTTAAACAGCTCGATGGCTTGTTCCTTGGTCAAATCGCCCTTGTCGGCGAAGGAAATGCTTTTAAATTCAGGGCCTGTCTTGGCCTTGGCAATTACGAAATCATAGCGGTTTTTGCCGTTGTGCAGGAAGATCACATCATCGCTCAGGTCTTCGTCACCTTTCATAGTGAGAGTATGACCGCTGAAGGCCAGGCATATCATGCTGCCATCAGCGAGGCGTTTAAACTCAGTATAGTCGCGAGATATCTTCCGGCCTGCCCGTTCAGTGAACGTTTCGGATATGTAATGCTCCTTATCAAGCGCCAGGGAACCGTTCTCCACATTGCGATCACCGGCTTTTGCCAACGGGCCAAAGCCGTCCTTTTCAAGCGTATGGTCATAACCGAAGGTGATCTTCGTTCCCGCCTTTTCCACAAAACCATTGTAACCGGCGAACATCAGCTTGCCCTCAATGCGGCCATCCTTGTTGTCGATATTCAGCAGGTCGAATTGCACGGTGGAGATAAAAGTTAAAGGCGGAGTCACCAGGCCCATGATCGGCATGCCGTCGTAGCTGTTGATCACCGCTTCATTTTGCTTATACAAGTCACTCCAGGCGTCAGACATATCGCCGATCTTTTGCAAACCTGATTTTGCTGCTGCCGGCGCGGCCGTATTTTCAGCAGGCTGGGAGGCTGGAGCCTGTTCCCCGGCGGGTTCTTCAGGAGACTTGCCGCCGCCGCAGGCGCTGAACAACAGCGCAATGCACAAAAAAGCGGAAAAAACCATCAGCTTATTTTTCATTTTAAACTCCTTTCGAACATTTCGCTAGTTTATACCTTAAAATTGAAGACCTGTCAAAACAGCATTGCCGCCGCAGAACAGGGGATGGATCGTTCGCTATTGCCTTTCAAGGCATTTTGACCAAGGGCAGCCCGATGAAGCTCTCCCGGCCGGGTGCGTGGTAGATGCGCTGCACGGCCGGCCGATAATCCCCGGGCTTTGCCCAGAAGATGCTTTCCACGAACGTCTGCGGGTTGCGGTCGTAGAGCGGGAACCAGCTCGACTGCACCTGGACCATGATGCGGTGCCCGGGCAGGAAGACGTGGTTGACAATGGGCAGCGCGAAACGGTACAACAGAGGCTGGTTAACGGCGATGGGCTTGGCCGCGGCGAAGCTTTCGCGGTAGCGGCCGCGGAAGACGTCGGCCGCGATCATCAGCTGGTAGCCACCCATGGCCGGCTGTCCGGCGACCTCGTCGGGATAGACGTCGATCAGCTTGACCACCCAATCGGAATCGCTGCCGCTGCTGGCGGCCTGCAGGTTGACCAGCGGTTGGCCGCTGATCTGCAACGGCGCCGCCAGGGGATCGGAAACGAACGCCAGCACGTCGGTCCGGCCCGACGCTTCGCGCTGATCGTCGACCAGCCACTGCGGCCAGGTCCGCCCCTTGTCGGCGTAGCCGATGGGCTGGATCGGCCGGGCGCGGAAGGGGACCGGCTTGGCGGGATCGGAAACATACTCCGTGAACTCCATCCCGCCTGCCGGCGGGGAGTCGAAACCCAGCTTGAGCCCGGAGTTCAGATAGAGCGGTGTGACCTTGATGGCGCCGCCGTCGGCAGCGGCCGGCCAGGCGGGCAGGCGGCGCCAGCGATTCGTCCCGGTCTCGAAGGCCGTCACCGGCGCCACGTCGGCCTTGGGCGCGCCCTCCTTCAGGTACTGGTCAAGGAAAGGACGCAGGATCTCCTGGCGGAAGAACAGCGCCGTGTCGCTGCCGAATCTCAGGGCGCCAAGGCTGCTGCCGTCGCCGATCTGCTGGCCGTGGTTCCAGGGCCCCATGACCAGGAACACTTTGTCATTGCCCTCGTCCTTGGCTTCGAGCGCCGCGTAGACGGCGGGGGTGCCGTAGATGTCCTCCTGGTCCCAGAGGCCGTGGACGAGCATGACCGGCACCTTGAGCGGGCGGGCTGCCAGCACCTTGTCCAGCGCCTGGCCGCTCCAGAAAGCGTCATAGCCTGGATGGGCAATGAGCTTTCTCCAGAAACCGACCTGCTCGAGCCCGCGCCGGCGCCCGAGCTCGCCTGCCGATCCCGCCTCCATGTACATGTCATAGTCATCGAAGTGGCTCGTCCACCACGACTCTTCATTGGCGCGCGTGGCGACCTGCTCGTACATATAAGGCATGTTCTGCTGGCGGAAAGCGCCGTAATGGAACCAGTCGTCGCCCATCCAGCCGTCGACCATCGGATTCATGGGCACCGCGACCCTCAACGCCGGGTGGGGGTCGACGAGCGCCATCAATGCGAGGAAGCCGTTGTAGGAGATGCCAATGATCCCGACCCGGCCGTTGCTTTCCGGTACATGTTTCACCAGCCAGTCGATGGTGTCGGTGGTGTCGGTGGCGTGGTCGACGCGCGTCGGGTTGAGCACTCCGTGCAGCGGCCGGTTCATCACGTAGTCGCCTTCGGAGCCATACTTGCCGCGCACGTCCTGGACCACGCGGATATAGCCGCCGCCGATGATCACGTCGACCGCATTGTCGTAACCTTCCAGGATGGGGCCCAGGTGCGAGCTGGAGGCGTGGCTGGTCAGTACGGTGGCGTTGTAGGGAGTGCGGGTGAGCAGGATGGGAGCGTTGCTGGCTCCCTTCGGAACCAGAATGATCGTGTGCAGCTTCACCTTGTCGCGCATGGGGATCATCACATCGCGTTTGACATAGTCGAAACTGCCAACGGCCGGAACGAATTCGGCCGGGGTCTCGCTCGCCAGCCCCGCGCCGCTTTTTTGCCGGGCGTGGTCCGGCGCCACAGCAAAGACGACTCCGACCGTCCAGAACAGAACCATGGCCAGGCCGACAGCACGTTTGCTCATTAATTTCATTTTTTCCCTCCCCGACTGTCCATGCAGCGATTCTAATGAAAATCAAGCGCCGGCGCAACAGTGCGGCAGTTTCTTGTATGCCGGGGCGACCGGACTTGCCGCAACGGGTTTGACATTCTCCCGCTGCCGGCTTAAAATTCCCGGTAGGCCAAGCGGCTATTGTGATTTCGATTTCCACCTGCCGGGAAGGCGCGAAACCATTCACGATCAAACGAGGGAAACCATCATGGCCAAGAGCAACGAGGGGAGCACCAGGCGGCTGCTGGAACTGTGCGGCTGCTATTTTTTGTTCTACGTAATTTACAGCATTGCCACCAAGTACCTGACCGGACCGGCCGAGCACGGGCTGCCCGGAGTCGACCAACTGGAGTACCTGGTCTTCAGCACCATCGGCGGCAGCTTGATCTGCCTGCTGGTGATCATCTTTTTCCACTGGGGGAAAATGGAATCGGCCCGCTACGTGCAGTGGGGCAAATTCCGTTTCCCGGGCGAGTTCCTCTACATCGTCCCTTCCGGGATCTGCACGGCCATCGTCATCCCGACGACCACGCTGCTCTACACCCTGCTGCGCTCGGTGATGGTGGCCATGCTGGTCATGCGCGGGTCGGTCATCGTCATCAGCCGCCTGGTCGACGCCATCCAGATCAAGGCCGGCATCTTCCGCAAGAAAGTCTACAAGGAAGAGGACCTGGCGGTCGCATTCGCCGTCATGGCCGTGTGCGTCCAGCTGTTCTTCGTCAAGAACGAGGGCGGCGGCGACCTCTTCCACAACCCCGCCGCCATGCTGGTATTGGGCAGCTACCTGCTGAGCTATTTCATCCGCATCTACATCATGAACTACTACAAGAACACCCGCGGTGCTTGCGCCAAGCAGGACAACAAGGCCTTTTTCGCCGTCGAGCAGGTTTCGGCCTCGCTGACCATCCTACTGGTCCTTGCGGTGATCATGCTCCTACCGGCGCTTAATGGAGGGCTGCTGCACCATTTGCAGCAGTGCTACTTCTCGCCCAGCCGCTTCTGGCCCGGCGATATACTGGCCGGAACGGCGTACGGCTTCGTGGCTTTTTTCTCGGTGTTTATCTTCATGTTCAAGGGGCGCACCGCCACCTTCGCCGGCCTGGCCAACCGGCTCACCTCGCTGGTGGCCGGGACCGCCGCCACTCTGCTGTTCGCCGTCTTTTTCCAGGGCCGCTTGCCCATGCTCGAGGACTGGCTCAGCCTGGTTTTCATCTTTATTGCCGTGGCCTTCATGACCCGGGCCGAAACGAAACGGGCGGCGGAACTGAAAAAGGAAAACAGCGATTGCCCGGCTGCGTAAGACTATAATTCCATAGTCACAAATTCCATCGTAGGGGTTTGATTAATCAAACCCCTTCAAGATCATTCCTTATTTATTTTCTTCGTTTTGGTCATTTGGTCATTGGATATTGATGTTTGTTTGTGTTTTGGTGCTTGGAATTTGGAATTTAAGCTGAGCGAACGCAAAACAGCCAAGTAACAGTTCTAGCTCTACAGGTCGGCGACCTGGCAGGCAGCGCGGAAGGCCAGGCGAGCAATGTCGGCCAGGATGTCGGGGTTGATGCGGTAGATGGTGTCGCCGGGGGTGTGGTACTCGATGTGCGGGCCGTTCGACCAGAAGGCGGCGCAGGGGATCCCCTGGAGAAAGAATGGGGCGAAATCGGAGCCGCGCACCCCGGGTGGGTTGAGCACGCGCACGGCGCTGAGGGTCTTGCTCCCGGCATCGGCCCGCATGGCCGGGCAGAGAAGGTGAAAAAACACGACGCACGACACCCATGGCCAACGACACTTTTTCATCACGGTCTCCTTGCGGCGAGCATATCGAGTTCTCAATGCCGGCATTCGTCGTTGGTCCATCTTAGCAGAGGCGAAAACAAAATGGAAGCCGCCCAGGCTCGGCAATAATTCAATTTTTTGAATTTTTCAACACCGGCAAGGATGAAGCGCTCCAAAGACAGCATGCTGCCGATCCGCTCCGGACTAAATCTCCGGGTTTATTTTTCAAAATCAAACAAAAGTCCTATTGCCATATTTGGTCTATTATGTCATATTGAGGTAGAAACTGGAGGAAGCGCATGAGAAATAGAAACAGGTTCCTGGTCGGGCTCGTCCTGCTGGCAAGCCTGACTGCCTATCTTGCCGGCCAGTCCGCGACCGGACAAATATTCGGGAATGTGAAGAATACGGATGACGATTATCTGCCCGGAATCACCGTCATGGTCACGAATATCGCCACCACCGCCTCCGTGACAGTTGTCACCGCAAAAAAAGGGAGATTCCGTTTCCTCGCCCTGGACCCGGGTCTGTACCAAATTAGCATTGAACAGGAGGGCTATGTGCCCCGCGTGATCAGCGGCGTGCGACTCCTGGGCGGGCAAGCGTTGAACATTCCCGTCAAGCTAAAGAAAAAAAGCTGAAACGAAATTTGTTTTAGCTTGACAACCATGCTGCCAAAATCCCGCTGCGGGTTGTTTTCTAGTTTTGGCGGCCTTCGATCGCTCCCAGCAAAATCGCTCCGGCAAGGCCCAGGCGGCGGTCGAAAAGTAAGCGCGTATCGCTTGGGAAATCAATAGTGAGTTTGAGGACAAAGGGATTGAAATTCTGCTTGTAGACGCAAACCGTTGTTCCTTGGATTTCGACATGATAGGTTTGCGGGATCAGATTGGTGAGGAAACGGCGCAGCAAGGCTTTGAACAGGGAATCTTCCCGGACAACCCCGATTTCGCGGTCACCGGCATCCATAATGAGCCATTCGTCACGCAGGATTGATTTCAGCCCCTGGCGCTTATAAACACCGATTTTTTCCCCGGTTTTGCTGTCAAGCACATCGTAGGCTGCCGAAAAATCGATGATCTGCCGGGCTTTGATCAACAGCAACTCCTCACTCATGCTTTCGTCACGAAAGAGGCGGATATCCTCGCGCAGCTTGAATGCTTTCATTTTGGAGAAAAAGACCAGATTGTTGGCCGTGTCAAAAATATGGAACTTGGCTCCGGCTATGGTGAATACTTTGCGGCGCAACAAGTACTGGTTAAGTCCAAAGGCGGTATTCTGCATTTTAACCTCACTGGCGGCTATTCATACCCTTTTTGACCGCCGTCTATTTATTTCTGAAGGGCTTGCTACAACCCTCGAGTTTCGCTGTCATGGGCCGGCCGCAGCATAAGGGACTCCTTTCTCCCTCCCCAAGCGTTTTTTCCTTCAGGCATAACTCACAAACGTAGTTTTTATTTACCATGGTCCCCCTCCTTCAGCACCATTTCAACATTACTATTTTATGCCTGCAAAAGCAAGCCATTTCCCCGCGCCGGCCGTTGTGCTAAAATCTCCCTGACCGCCTTGAACGTGAAGTCCACGAGGGAGCCATGATCACGATCGCCCTGCTGCGCCTGGATTCGGGAAGACACGACCCGCAGAGCTTCGAACGCGACCGCGCCGAGTTCCTGGCGCCACTACGCCAAGAGTTCGAGCTGCTTGAAATGAACCCCGGTGAAGCAGGACCCGCGGCCGCGGAATTGCGCGTTGTTTTCATCGCCTCGGGCGGCTGCGAGGACCGTTTCCGCCGGCTCTACCCGCGCCTGGGCCGGCCGCTCATCCTGCTGGCCGACGGCAAGCACAATTCCCTGCCGGCCGCCCTGGAAATTTCCGCCTGGGTGCGCCAGCAGGGCGAAACAGCGGAGATCGTCCACGGCGACAACGCATTCGTCTCCTCCCGCCTGCGGCGCCTGGCCGATTTCCAGAAGACGCGCCGGACCCTGCGCGGACCGATCGGCGTTATCGGCAAACCCTCCGACTGGCTGATCGCCTCCGTCCCCGACCGCGGCCTGGTTAAAAAACGCTGGGGGACGAAATTCATCGACATCCCCTTGCGGGCGCTGAGCGACTATCAGGCCGACGCGGCCGAAGCCGCGGCCCTCGCCAGCGAGTTCGTTGCCGACGCAGCCCAGCTGGAGGGCGTGGACAACGCGGCGCTGACGGCGGCGGCGCGCCTCGTCCCCGCCTTGAGATCGCTCTTCCGCAATCACCGGCTGCACGCGGCGACGCTCCGTTGCTTCAGCCTGATCGATTCGCTGCGCACCACCGGCTGCCTGGCCCTCTCGCGGCTCAACGACGAGGGGCTGATCTGCGGCTGCGAAGGAGACGTCGCGGCGGTATTCTCCATGCTGCTGCTATATGCCTTGACTGGCGCCATCCCCTTCATGGCCAACCCGGCCAAGGTGGACGTCACGAACAGGCGGTTGCTCCTGGCTCACTGCAGCGTGCCGCGCCGCGCCGTCTCGGCCTACCGGCTGCAAACCCATTTTGAAACCGGCCTGGGCGTCGGACTAAGCGGCGATTTCGCCCCGGGCGCGGTCACGGTATTCAAGGCGGGCGGCTCCGGCCTGGACAAGTATTTCGTCTCCGGAGCCGAGGTGCTGCCGTACCAACCCGCAGCCAGCCTGTGCCGCACCCAGGTTTACCTGCAACTACGCGAGCCGGCCGATTATTTTCTGCATAATGCCCTGGCCAATCACCACGTGCTGGTCAGCGGCGACCATGCCGAGCGGATCGACGATTTCATGCGCCACTGCGGCGCAGCCAGGATTCGCTAATCATTGATATTTTCACGGCAAAGGAATACATTGATTTCATAAAGTGACTTTGGGGAGGGAAACATGAAATTCAAAACCGTGATGATCATCAAAGCCGTCGTGTGCCTGGGCTTCGCGCCCCTGCTGCTGTTTTTCCCGGTCTGGCTGCTCGGCCTGCTCGGCCTGGAGTTCGGCTCGGGGGCGGCGCTGCTGGCGCGCGAGTACGGGGCTACCCTGGTGGGCAACCTGCTGCTGACCTGGCTGGCCAGGAACGTGGAAGCGGGAACGGCCCGGCGGGCGATCGCCTGGAACCTCTGCGTGTACGACGCGATCGCCCTGGTCGCCACCCTGGCCCTGCTGCTGGCGGGAACGCTCAATCCGCTGGGCTGGGGGATCGCGGCGGTCTACCTGTTCTTCGCCGTCGGCTTCGCCTTGTTTTTGGCTCCTGAAAAGAAGGCCGCATAGACTAGCGAACCGTCATCATCCCTTCCGCTTCTGTTTCTCCTCGCGCGTATCGGCTTGTCCGCCTTCAAAAAGAATTGAGCTTCACGCCGGGATCGGCGCTCCTTGCCATCGCTCCGCCCCTGCTTTATAATGCGCTTTCACATCTTCAAAGGGGATGGGCAATGGAATGCAAAAAAGAGAAAAACCTGAAAATCTGCAACTGCACCTACGACCCCTGTTTGCGAAAAGGGGATTGCTGCGCCTGTTTGCAATTCCACCTGCAGAGCCGCGAGTTGCCGGCCTGCTGCTTCAGCCGCGAAGCCGAGCGCACCTTTGACCGCTCGTTCGCCTATTTCGCCCGCCTGGTGGCGCAGAACAAGATTTAGCGGCAACGCCCGCACGGCAGCTAATCGCGTTGCCAACCCCAGATCACGGTCAGGATGCCGACCGGCAGCAGCGCCAGGCCGCTGGGCATGGTCAGATTGTTGAGCACCCGGTTGTCCAGCAGCAGGCCGGCGAAGGCCATGAGCGACAGAAGCGCCGACAGGAGATACAGGGAGGCGATGAACGCGGGCAGCCCATGACCGCGCTGGGCCTTGGCGAAGAGGGCGATGGCACCGATGCCCCAGAAGCAGTAACCCAGCTGGTCGACGAAATAGGCGATCGAAGCGGGCGAAGCGAAATACCAGGCTTTGGCAAACGCCAGCTGCCCGGTGGCGTTGATGAACCTGGGGACAAGAACCACCTGGGACAAATAAGCGACACTGTTCAACACCACGTAGGCAACGATGAAAACCATGCCGAAGCGCTGGCCGAGACCCTCCCCCTGCTGGAGCTTGGCCAGCTGGGCCAGCATCATGTAAACGATAGCCGGGGCGAGCAGGAAGGCCAAAAAGAACTGCGTCTTGAAGAGCGCCAGGTGCCCGACGACCCAAGGCAGCTGCGCCGCGCCTTCGCCCGGCGCCTTGGCCACGGCCATCATCACCGGCCAGGCGACCAGCACCACGGTGAACAAGATGCCGCTGACGATCAAATGCTTGTCGATTTTCATGTCACCACCTCTTTCTCCGGGACGCGATTCCGCCCTGCCTCAGCTTCCCGAATTTTACGGATAAGCGGCTGAAATGTCAATAAAGCCGCGTCCGCCGGTCAGCGGACGCGGATGACGCGGCCGCGCCACTCGATGCTGCCGCGCAGATGCAGCATGAAGGCGCGGCTGATGCAGTAGCTGACGATGAAAAAGGTCAGCGGAAAGACGAGAGCGGGCAGGGGGCGGAAGGCGAAGATGCGGCGGGAAACGAACAGGCTGGCGTAGGCGGCGCCGTAGCAAGCCAAGCCGGCCAGGGCCAGTGAAGCGTCCCCTCGCCAGCAGCCCAGAATGAACATGATCCAGGGAGACCAGCTGAGCATGAAGGTGAAAAGCGGAACGGCCGGTGCCAGCCAGATGCTCTCCTCGATGACGATCAGAATATTCTTGCTGGATGAGATGAAAGCCTCGCGGTTGCGCTTGTAGAGCTGCATGCTCATCAGCTCCGGCGCGAAGCGGTAGCCGGTGGCGAAGCCGTGCCGCTTCGCCGCGCGCGCCAGCGTCATGTCGTCGGCTAGGCTGCCCTTGATCGGGTCCAGGCCGCCAAGCCGCCGCAGCACCTCGCGCTTCAGCAGGATCAATGATCCCGAGGCGGCGGCGTCCGGAACATGCCGGTCCTGCTGCCGCTTCTCCGGCACCAGCTTGGCCAGGGCGCTGACCGACATCGGCAGCATGGCATACTCCCAGAAAAGGCGCACGCGGATCAGCGGCAGGCAGCTGATCAGGTCGTATTGCCTGTTGCCCATCTCGGCCAGGGCCGAGGCGAAGCAGCGCGGCGCGTGGATGACGTCGGCGTCGGTGAAGAGGACATAGTCGCCCGTTGCTGCCTCAAGGCCGGCGCGCATGGCGTTGGCCTTGCCCAGCCAGCCCGGCAACAGGGGCGGATTATGGATCACGCGCAGGCGCCGGTCGCTGCCCGCCACGTCGTCCAGGATGGCGGCGCTGCGGTCGTTGGAATGATCGTTGACAACGATGATTTCCAGGCGTACGCCTTCCTGGGCCAGCACCGAGCGCAGGGCAACGGCAACGTCCCGCTCCTCATTGCGAACGGGAATGATCACCGAGATCAATGCATCGTTCACCTGGAGGGGCTCAGACGGGAACAGCCAGGGGATATGATGGAGGTTATAGGCCGCAGCGGCGGCAATGGCCAGCCAGACCGCCAGGGTCACTGAGCCAGCGGCCCACCAGAAGGACGGATGCAACAGGACGTCCATGAATCATCCTAGCAGACTTTCACGCCAAGTTCAAAATTCATTGCCGCGCGGCACCTTTCCTTGCCCTTGCCGCCCCCTTCTGCTATAAATAACCCATGAAAGAGGAACGCAACAAACCCCGACTGGTCATCCTCGGCGGCGGGGCCGTGGGCTCGGTCATCGCCGCCGCCCTGGCGACCAAGCCGGGCTTGGAGCCGCTCCTGGTCGGACGCGGCGAGCACGTGCGCGCCATCCGCGCCAGCGGCTTGCGCGTCGACGGCCTGATCGACGTCCCCATCCGCCTCGATGCCACCGAGGCGATCGACTTCCCCCTTGACGACACCCTGCTCATGGTCACGGTCAAGGCCGTCGATCTCGACGCCGCCCTGCGCCGCATCGCCCCTTGGCTGCGGCCGACGACCGCGCTGCTGCTGCTGCAGAACGGCCTCGGCATCAGGGAGCTGGCGCTGAAAACGCTCGCCGGCTCGCCCGTCCCGCCCGACCAGGTGTTCATCGGCATCGTGGCCATCGGCGCGACCTTCATCGGGCCGGGCCAGGTCCGCTGCTTCGGCGGCAACATCCGCCTCGAGCCCGCCTTCACCGCCACCCCCTGGTTCGATCGGCTGCACGGCCTGAAGCCCAGGTTTGAGGCCAGCCGCGACATCGTCCGCGACCAGTGGACCAAGCTGCTGGTCAACGCCGTGATCAATCCCCTCTCGGTCATCCTCCAGGGGCACAACCGCCTGGTGGCCGAGGAACGCTTCGACGCGCTCAAAGATCCCATCCTGGCCGAGGGGGTCGCCGTGGCCGCGGCCGAGGGGGTCGAGCTGACAATCGACGCCGCTTTCATCAACCGCTTCGTCAGCTCGGACAACATCACTTCCATGCTCCAGGACTTCCGCCGCAACAAGCCGACCGAGATAGATTTCATCAACGGCGCCATCGTCGAGCGCGGCCGCAAGCACGGCATCGCCGCGCCGGTTAACGCCTTCGTGGTCGCCCTGATCAAGGCACTGGCGGCCCGCCAGGCCGAACAAAAAACCTGACTGCGCTCCACGGAAGAGTGCACCCGGCCGATGCTTCGAAAGTCCAACCTGGTTGCGGTTGAACTTCCGGGTGCAGTGTGTTACATTGGTGCCAAAGCTTACTTGGAGGTGAGAAAATGGCAGGATACAGCGTCGATATCGAAAAGAAGACCCTGGCCAACAACTATTTCCGCAAGGTGCTCTTCACCGGCAGACATGCCCAGCTGGTGGTCATGTGCCTGAAGCCCGGCGAGGCGATCGGCAACGAGGTGCACAACAAGGTCGACCAGTTCTTTCGCATCGAGCAGGGCAAGGCGATTTTTGTGCTCAAGGGTAAAAAGATTGTGGCCAAGAACGGCGACGCCGTCATCGTCCCGGCCGGGACGTTCCACAACGTGATCAACGCCGCCAAGACCATCAGGCTGAAGCTGTACACCATCTACTCGCCGCCCAACCATCCCGACGGCACCGTGCACAGGACCAAGGCCGCGGCCGAGCTGGCGGAAGCGAAGAAGCATCACAAGTAATTCCGTTCACTGATCTTTCAGGCCACCCAATTGCCCGCCGTTCACAACCCTTGCGGCGGTGGTTAATCGGCAGCAAGCCGCTTCCCCGGGAAGAGGATTACCCGGATCACCCCCTTCCTTTCAGAGCCTGTTTGATCATCTCCTTGCTGATGCCGGCCTGCTTCTGCAGCTTCCGGCACCTGAGCCCCAGCGGTATCGCTTTCAATGCCTGAAAAATACCCGGCAAAGGCCCCACCAGCTCGCGCTCCACGAACGCTTCGCCGACGGTGCGCTTTTCCCGGTCCATGCCCATCTCCTCGCGCCAGAAGATCTCCTCCTTCCACCATTCGAAAAAGCGCTCGGGGTCGACGCCGGGAAAGTCGGCCGCCCGCAGGTCGGCGAATTTTTTAGCCATTGCATTCCTCCATTTCTAAGTTCATATAGGAAATGTCTAAATCATATAATTTCATATAATCTCATACTATATCTTCATTTTCTACTGGCATTTCCCCGGGCGACCAAAGCAGGCAATAGGAACGGGCGTCGTCGCTGCGGAAACGGAACTTCTTCTCCGAAGGGACGGCATGGGCACAACAGGGATCGACGCTAGTCCCGGAATATCCGCAATCCCGGCAAAGGGTCTGCAGGCCAGGGGCGGTTTTCAATCGCTCTTTCAAGCGCGAGATCCGCTGCCAGTTCAGCTGCTCTTGTTGCCAATACTCTCTCTCCTCCCTTTTTTCAGCTCTCTGCCGGCGCAAGATTTGGACCGCCAGAAAGACTACCAATAAAACCCAGCCGGCGATGACCAGCCAGGGGGGAAAGCCGCTGTCGAAGAGGAAGACCAGGGCCGATACGACGACCTGGTAGGCCAGGAACAGCCAGACCAGACCGGCATTGACGGGTCCGCCCAGGCTCTCCCCCAGGTAGCGGACAAAATCGTAGCCCATGACGGCTACATATCAGCAATGGTCAGTTATGTCAACAGACAAATTCCCGTTTTCACTATCCAGCCCCACAAGGGGACGGGCGCAACCGCCCAGCCCCAATCATTCGGCTTGACAATTTGACTTCCGCGAGTTTATATTATGTTCGTCGGCAAACCGGTTCGATGAAGGTTTGCCTGGGAGCATATGGAGAAGCCAATGGATGGAAATAAGCAGAGACTGACTGCAGGCTGGAAACTGGTGTCGATTTCATTGCTGCTGGCGCTGCTCGGCGCCTGCGGCGGCGGCACGGAGGCGAACGACAGCGAGGCGCCCTCGGTACCGAGCGGCTTGGTCGCCAGCGCCGTCAACCGCGACAGCCTCACCCTGAGCTGGACCGCCTCGACCGACAATGTGGCCGTGACCGGCTACCGCGTCTATCGCAACGGCGCCCTGCTGAACTCCGTACCGACGGCGCTTTTCAGCGACAGCGGCCTGGCGGCCAACACCACCTATTCCTACACCGTGGCCGCTTTCGACGCCGCCGACAACGTCAGCGCCCAGAGCGCGGCCTGTTCCGTCACCACCTTGGCGCAGCCAGACGGCTCGCAGCTGCCGCGGGCCGTCCTGGACGATTTCATCTACCTGGGTTCCTTCCGCGCCCCCTTCGGCCAATACGGCCAGGGCAAAATCGCCTATAACCCGGCCGGCAACGGGGGCCAGGGATCACTCTACCTGGTCGGCGGCGGCAGCGATTCCTTTTCCGTGGGAGAGATCAGCATCCCAACACCGGTGAATACCAGCAGCCGCGACGGGTTGGCCTCACTGCCTGTCGCCGCCGCGCTGCAGGCGCCGGCCGACATCTACAGCCGCATCCCGCTCAAGGCGGCTTCCTGGCCGGCCGGGAGCGTCAACCGTTACGACAACGGCAATTACGCCGTCTTCGGCGGTTTGTATTACGACGGGGCCAGGCTGTACTTCAACGCCTACACCTATTACGACGGCGCGGGCAATGAGACGGCCACCACCGGCATCATTCAGAATCCCGCCAACCTGGTTGCTTCCGCTATCGCCGGCATGTTCAAAGCCCAGGGAGCCGCCCATGCCTCGGGTTGGATAACGGCGATTCCCGCTGCCTGGCAGCCGCGGCTCGCGGGCACCCACCTGCTGGGCAACGACAACCAGCTGACCATCGTCTCGCGGGCCAGCGCCGGCCCCAGTCTCTTTGCCTGCAACCTGGCCGATTTCGCCGCTGCCGCAAACGGGGCCGTGGTCAGCACCAAGGCCTGGCTCGACTTCACCCTCGACCATTCCATCTGGGGCGACGACATGGTCAACGTCAGCGGCAACAACAAGACCTGGACGCTGAAGACCGAGACCGGCATCGGTTTCATCATCCCCGGCACCCGCACCTACGTCCTGCTCGGGACCGCGGGCGGCTTCAACCGCAACCCGGCCAACCCCTGGCAAGGCACGCCCGAGCCGGCCTTCCAGCCGCCCATCGCCGGAACCATCGTCTACAAGCGCGCCGACTCCATGGGCTACAACAGCGGCGGGCCGGCGGTGTGGGACGCCCAGGACCGGCATTACATGTACGCCTTTTTCGACCTCGAGGAGCTCCTCGCCGCCGCCCAACCCTACGCCCCCCGCCCCTACGCCAACGGCGTGTTCCCGGCTCCTTTCGCCCGCTACGGGAATTACACCGTGCCCGGCCAGTGGCCCGACGCCGTCGCCGGCGGCGCCTGGGACCCGGTCCATGGCTTTCTCTACCTGACCCTTCCCGCCGCCGCCAACGACAGCGACCCCCTGTACCCCGGCCATCCCGTCATCGCGGTCTACAGTTTCCGCCCGCACTGAAACAGCCAGTATTTCAAACAAATTCATAGTCCGGCCCTTAGCTTTCTTGAGGGTGAATAATTACGGTATTCTTCTAGCCGCCTTCTTTCCTTGCGGAATCCATCCGGCGGCGGAAGCTGATGGAATCGAGGATTTGCTGGAAACGGGGGAGAGCACGAATGTTCTTCAAATTAGGATCGCGTTGAAACCAGTCCGCCCGCTCATCGCCGTTGCGCACGGCGCGCTCAAGCCACTCCAGCGCCGCCGCAGAGTTGCCTGCCAGAGCATAAAACTCGGCTACCTCTAGAGTTGACAAAGCGGCTATTGATGCGTACTTCAAGGTCTCCGGATTCATTTCCCTAACCGCTTCGGCATTTTTTCCTTCCGCTATCAGTACCAGCGCCCAAGCAATTTTAATTGAATAGTTTTGCCGATCGGCCGCCGTCAGGCGTTCCAGGGTCATCCGCGCCAGGGGCAGGTCATTGGCATCGATGTACGTTCTCGCCAGTTTTGCACTCGCATAGATGTTTTTGGGATCCTGCTCCAGAATCTTTTTCTGCTCTCGGATCGCCGCCGCGATGTTTCCTTGAAGACGATAAATCTCTCCCACGTTCATGCGCGGCGGGAAAAACAGCGGGTTGCGTTCCAACATGCTGATGAATAGCTTATGGGCTGTGGCGTAATCCCCATTCAACAGGAAGTAGTTGCCCAGCCAGTTTTTCGCGTCCATATCATCCGGGGATAGTGCCAATGCCTTTTCGGCTTCCTTTCGTTCCAGCTCTTTTCGACCTGAATAAAAATAGACCGCGGCCAGTGCCGAATGAGCCCGGGCTGAATTCGGATTATCTTTCAGAGCTTGGCGCAGTTCCTCCTCGGCTTTATAGATCCATTT
>JAPKZL010000206.1 GCA_026393795.1 Candidatus Aminicenantes bacterium
GGACGCATCCGCATCCATTGCCTGGAAAATTACTACCCGGCCGGCGACGAATTCCTGACCGTTTTCGATGTCACCGGCAGGGTGGTTCCCGAGGGCGGCCTGCCGCCGGATGTCGGGGTATTGGTCTGCAACGTGCTCACCCTGGCCCAGGTGGCCGCGGCGCTTCACGGAAAAGCGGTGACCGAGCGGCCGGTCACCGTCGCCGGTTCGGTGCGCAAACCCCTCGTGGTCGTGGCTCCGATCGGGACGTCTTATGCCGACCTGCTGGCCAAGGCCGGCGGGGCGCGCCATGCCAACGACGTACTGATCGACGGCGGCCCGATGATGGGCAACCTGGTCGTTGACCCGCGGCTGGGAATCGCCAGGACCACCTCGGGGGTACTGGCCCTGCCGGCCGACCACCTCATCGTGCGCCAAAAAAAAACGAGCGTGGCTCAGATGGTGAAAAGGTCGAAAGCCGCATGCTGCCAGTGTTTTCGTTGCACCGATCTATGCCCGCGCCATCTGCTCGGGCACGGCCTGCACCCGCACCTGGCCATGCGTTCGCTTGATTACGGCTTGGCTGAACCCGTCGGGCACGTCACCTCCGCCTTCCTGTGCAGCCAGTGCGGCGTGTGCGAACTCCTGGCCTGCGACGCCATGCTCCTCTCTCCCCGCCTGGTGCTGGCCGAATACAAAAAACAGCTGCTCGCCCGCGGCATCACGAATCCGCATGTGCGAAAAGGGCTGACGGACACGTCGTCCCCTGGTGGGCTGGCGGCGCTCCCGGAAATCGATTTTCGCCGCATTCCCGTATCGACCCTTTTGAAAAAAACGGGGATTTCCGAGTACGCCGTGGAAACGCCGTTTGCCGGCCCTCTCGAAGTGGAGCAGGTGCGCGTGCCGCTGCGCCGCCACGCCGGCGCGGCCGCCATCCCCTCAGTGAAGCCGGGTGAAAAAGTCAAAATGGGAGATGCCATCGCCGCCCCGCCCGTGGAAAAGCTCGGCGCGGTCTGCCATGCTTCCATCGCCGGCACCGTGACCGCCGTGAACGATGAGTGGGTCGAAATCAGCAGCAGATGAAAGGAAATGACCATGAATGAACCAAGTCTGGGATTGATCGAGTACAAATCGGTGGCCCGGGGCGTCTATTCCTGCGATGCCATGGTGAAGAAAGCCTCGGTGCGGATCCTCGAAACCCATCCGATCTGTCCCGGGAAATATCTCACCATCATTTGCGGCGGCGTGGCCGAAGTCGAGGAGGCGATGAAGGTGGGATTGGAGACCGGCGGCGACATGGTGGTGGCCGACCTGTTCCTGCCCTTCGTCCACCGCGACGTGATCCCGGCCCTGGCCGGGACCGCCCCGATCGAGAATTTCCGCAGCCTGGGCATCATCGAGACCTTCGCCGTCGCCACCTGCCTGCAGGCCGCCGATATCGCCGTAAAAGCCACCCCGGTGCAGCTGGTTGAAATCAGGCTGGCCAACGGCCTCGGCGGCAAGGGTTATTTCGTCATGACCGGGGAATTGGCCGACGTGGAAGGGGCGCTGGCCGCAGCCAGGGATTTTGCCGCCCAAGCCGGGATGCTGGCCGCCTGCGAGCTGATTCCCGATCCGCACCCCGACTTGCTGGCCAAGGGCGTCTATTGGTGAAGGGAGATGAGAATGACTGGCGTCACTTTTCAGGAAATGACCATGGATGAAATCGTTCGACCAAGGAGCATTCAATGAGGCTGGCCAGAGTGATCGGCACGGTGGTGGCGACAAGAAAAAGCGAAAACTTGCAGAACCTGGCGATCCTGATGATCCAGCCGCTGGATAAAAAGCTGCAGCCGGTCGGCGAGGCGATCGCCGCCGTGGATGTCGTCCAAGCCGGCCCCGGCGAGATCGTCTATTACACCCTGGCCCGGGAAGCCGCTTTCGCCCTGCCGGAACCGAACGTTCCCGTCGATGCGGCGGTCACCGGCATCGTCGACCGGGTCCATCTCGAAGACAAGGGGATCATTGACCGCGCGCGGATCTTCAGCAAGAACGGATGAGGGAGCGCTAAAATGAAACTGGCGCGGGTGATCGGCAACGTGGTCGCCACCAAGAAGCACGACTGTTTCCGGGGGCACAAAATACTGATGGTTCAGCCGGTCGACGAGACTGGCGAAGACAGCGGACCGTCGTTTCTGTCATGCGATACCGTGAACGCCGGTCCCGGTGACCTGGTGTTGGTGGAGCAGGAAGGCAATACGGCGCGCGAGTTGCTGGGAACGCGCCAGGATCCCTTCCATTCGGTCATTGTCGGCATCGTCGACGCGGTAGCCGTTGACCGGGATGAGAAAAAGAACTAGGATGGGTTGAAGAGGAGCACATGTCCCAAGCAGAAATGGAAAATTTGGATGACATCGTCGACATCATCTGTCGGCGCGTGGCTGAAAAGCTGACGCAGAAAGGGCTTTTAACCGGTCCCCTTCCAAACCTCCCAGGGGGCGGAAGTGGCGGCTGCGAGGAGTGCATCGGCTGCGGCCACTGCGCGTCACGCAGGCCCGAAGCGGTAAAGAACCTCGTTGCCAGCGGGGCGGAGCGCATCGGCGCCCAGACCGGGATCAGGGGCGCCGGCATCGATGCCAAGATGGCGGCCATGATCGACCACACCCTGTTGAAGCCGGATGCGACCCGCGAACAGCTCATGCAGATCTGCGACGAGGCCAGGCAGTACAGCTTCGCCACCGTCTGCGTCAACTCGGCCAACATTCCGTTGGTGTCCAGGCAACTGCGCGGGAGCGCGGTCAAGCCTATCGCCGTCGTAGGCTTTCCATTGGGCGCCGCAACCAGTCAAGCCAAGGCTTTTGAAGCCCGGGAAGCCATCCAGGCCGGAGCCGAAGAGATTGACATGGTCATCAACATCGGGGCGCTGAAATCCAAGGATTACAAAACCGTTTTTGAAGACATCCGCACCGTCGTCGAGGCCGCCAGGCCCCACAAGCTGAAGGTGATCCTTGAGACTGCGCAGTTGAACCAGGAGGAAAAAGTGATCGCCTGCTCCTTGGCCAAGACCGCCGGCGCCGCCTTCGTCAAGACATCGACCGGGTTCGGCGGCGGCGGGGCCACGGTGGAGGATATCGCCCTGATGCGCCGCATTGTCGGCAGCGACATGGAGGTGAAGGCCTCGGGCGGCATCCGCACCCGCGCGGATGCGCAAAAAATGATCCAGGCCGGGGCCGACCGCATCGGCGCCTCGGCCAGCGTGGCCATCGTCACCGGCCGGGATGAAAAAAAAGGAACGTATTGAAGGAGGAAGGGAATGGCTAAAACGGGCTTTGAATTGCGAACCCTGACGTTCATCGATAGTTTGCAGCCGCAATTGGCGCAGTACATCGCCAAGGACAACCGGGTGTACGACCCCAAGGAATACGACGCGGCCCTGATGATCGAGATCGCGCCGGCCATGGAAATCCACACCATGATCGACATCGCCCTGAAGGCGACGGCCGTACGGTTGACCTCGGTGGTCACCGAACGCCAGTTCGGGTTGATGCTGGCGCATCATGGCGACCAGGGCGAGGTCAAGGAAGCCGGCCGGGCCATCCTGCGCGAAACCGGCCTGGACGAGAACGACAGGGCGGCCGTGGAAATACTGACCCAGAAAATCATCCGCGGCGTGGAACAGGATCATGCCATCATGTTCACCGGCCTGGCCAAAGGCAACATGGTCATCGCCGGCGAATCGGTGTTCATCATGGAGGTCACCCCGGCCGCCTATCTGATGGTCGCCGGCAACGAAGCATTGAAGGCCGCCCGGGTCAAGCTGATCGACATCAAACCCTTCGGCGCCAGCGGCCGCCTGATCCTCAGCGGCAGCGAGTCGGAGATCGATTCGGCGGCGCAGGCGGCGTCGGCGATCCTCAAGCAGCTGAACGAGATGAAGGCTTCCCGTTCGGGGAAGCAGCTGGGCTGACGATCTTCCCGGCCATGGGCAATTCGCGTGAATCGCTGATCGACGCCATCGTCGAGGTCTGCCGCCAGGTGGCCGCCAAGGGCTGGGTGGCCAACCACGACGGCAATGCCAGCGTGCGCCTGGATGACACGCTGCTGGCCACGCCCACCGCGGTCAGCAAGGCCGACGTGAGCGCGGACATGATTATCACTCTGGACCAAGAAGGAAAAAAACTGCAGGGCAGCGGCAATCCCTTCTCGGAGATCAAGCTGCATTTGGCCGCCTACCGGGCGCGCCCCGAAATCCAGGCCGTGCTGCACGCCCATCCGCCCCTGGCCACGGCCAGGGGGCTGGCCGGCGGCGATTTCGCGGTGCCGCTGCCCGAGGCGGTGGTCTCCATCGGCGATTCCATACCGGTCATGCCCTACGCCTTTCCCGGCGCCGCTGAAAACGATTCATTGGTCGCCGCCGCCCTGGAGCGGAGCGATGTTTTCATGATGGCCGGAAACGGAGTACTGGCCTGCGGGAGCAACATCAAAGAGGCTTTCCTGCGCATGGAGCTGCTCGAGCACCTGCTGAGAATCGATCACTACGGCAGGAACATGAAACCCTTCCGCACCTTGTCGGCAGCCGACAAGGCCAAATTGCTGGAAAAGCGCGCCCAGCTGGGCCTCGGCCCGCTGAAAGCCCAGACGGCATCCGCCCAGACCGCCGACGCTTCCCAGGCTCCGTCCCTGTCCAGCGAGTGGATTCGCGACCTGATCGTCGAGGAACTGAAGAAGATCCTGAGCGAAAAAAAGTAATTCCCGACCGAGTTATTGCAGCTCCGCTGAAGGACATGTTTTCTTAAGGACACACTCGGCGCACTTCGGGTTTCTGGGCCGGCAGACTGTCTGGCCGAATCCCACCAGCACCTGGTTGACATTCAGCCATTGCCGGCGCGGAAAGATCTTCTGCAGCTCCAGTTCGACCGTCGCCGGAGTCTTGCCCTTGGCCCAGCCCAGGCGCCGGGCGATGCGGAATACATGGGTATCGACGGCGATCGCCGGTTGCGCTAAGGCCAGGGCCAGGACGAGGTTGGCCGACTTGCGACCGATCCCGGGAAGTTCCAGCAGCTCGTCGAGGGTGGAGGGGAACCGCCCGTCTCGTTCAAGGGCCTGGCATATCCCCAGGATATGCTTGGCCTTGGTGCGGTAGAATCCGACCGGGTAGATCAGACGGCCAATGCGTGCCTCGGACAGCCGGGCCATTTTATCAGGCGTATCGGCTGCAGCGAACAACCGGGCGGCGGCCTTCTCGGTCACCGGATCTTTCGTGCGTGCGCTCAGCAGAACCGAGATCAGGATGCGGAACGGCGTGGAGCGGATGCTGGCTTCGAAAGAATCCACGGGCGGCGATAGGGGAGTGATGAATTTTTTTATGGCCAGGAGTACTTGCGGCGGCTTTTTCGGAATTGAAGCCATCAGGAGAGACTTTCCCCATTCATAATGATTTCATGGCTGATGGCGACGGCAGGGACCAGGGTGGCCCTGACGCCGCAGTATTTCTCCTCCGAAAGGGCGATGGCCTTGCGCAGCGGCTCGGGGGTCAGCCCCGGGCCGATGAAGGCGTAGATCACCTTGATGGCCACGATCTTCTTGGGGTGCTCGTCGGCCAGGATGGCTTCGGCCGCTACTTCGAACTTTTCGACCTTGACCTTCATTTTACCCAGGATGGATATGACGTCCATGCCGGTGCAGCCCAGCAGCGAAACCAGGGTCAGCCCCTTGGGGCGCGGCCCCAGGTTATTACCCCCGGCTTCGGGGTTTCCGTCGATGACGAAGTCAAAGCCGTCCAGGTGAGCGCGGAAAGCGAGTCCCTGTTCCCAGTCGATCTTGGCTTCCAGTTTCATATTGCTCTCCGGTTCCTTGGTTGACGGTATACGGTGGACGGTAGACGGTAAGAATAATATTCATGACAGTATTTTCTTTTTCTTCCGTATGCCGTATACCGTAAACCGTACACCAAGTTCTTCCTTTTACTTTAATCCCAGAGCTTGCCGAGCTTGTCCAGCTGCTCGCCGGTATATTTTCGGAACAGGATCTCCCAGTCGCGCGAGCCCTCGGGGATATTTTTTTTCTGGGAGATGATCTTGTCGTGGGCCCGGAGTTCGATGTCCTCGAACATTTTTAGCTCATCCATGATGAACTGGTAGATCTTGAAGCGGATGTTGCCGATATCCTCGCTGTAGTCGATCTCGTCGCTTTTTTCGATGTGGTCGACAATCAGCTTGGTCAGGAAATTGACCCGGTTCTTCGACAGCTTCAGGCTCATAATACGACCTCAAAGAGGCCCATAAATAAAGGAGTCTCGGGGTTATTTGTATACGTTAAAGAGACGCAGGCTTGGCACGTCTTTTGCTTCGATGTGTCTAAATTGTAGCGCAAGAAAATTTTGCCTGTTCTCATGATTTGTATCTTAGCATTTTTTTACAGATTTTTCAATTCTAGCTAAACGAATCTATTTTTATAGTAAATTTAACAATAAGTATATTCTATACATTTTCATACCGTTTTTCATTTCGCTGTTGAAGGACCCCCGTCACCCAGAGCAAATAGGACAAACTCAAGGACAGCGGCTCCCCTTGCTTGTGTCAGGCTGTCAGTACCAGTTCCCGCGAACTGCCGCAACTGATATAGACTCGGACATGCCCAGGCATCAGGGACGGACTATGAAAAAGTGAATTTGTTTGCTATTATGGAGAAATGAGACAACCTCGATTTACATATCCGGGAGCGTATCACCACTGCATGAACCGTGGAATCAACGGCGAAGCGATATTCAAGGAAGAAAAACATAAAATAATCTTTTTAGAGATATTGGCGGAAAAGGTGAACAAATTCCGCATTCGTCTTTTTGCTTATTGCATTATGGATAACCATTACCATCTGGTGCTGGAGAATTCATCCGGGCGAATGTCGGATTTCTTTCGCGCCCTGAATACTCAATACGCATTCTATTATCGTAGACACACGCTTGGGAAAGGGTATGTGTTCCAAAGCAGATTCATATCCACTCTCATTCAAGATGATGCTTATTTAAAACAAGTAATTGTTTATGTTTTACAAAATCCGGTTCAGGCTGGAATAACTGATGATTCTTGTAAGTATCCATGGTCAAGCGCAAAAACATATTTCCAGAAAGTAAAACTAAAATGGTTGGACGTAGGTTTTGTACAGGAATTGTTTGGCAGCCAAACTAATTTGGCCAGAACAATTCAATTAGCGGGAAGCAATAAATTATCCATCTTAAAAACGAGGTTTGGTCCTATATTGGGGGACGAATCGTTTGTGGAACAGGCATTGGAGAGATTTGAGCGGAGAAAGCGACCGGATGCGATTAAACAAAAACGAAGGGATGATTTCGGCTTTGAGCCAGTGGCGAAAGTGATTCAAGAGTTTGAAAAAGATAAGGGGATCAAGATCGAAGATATCAATATAGGAAATTGGCAGGGGAAAAGGTTAAGGTCGGAACTCCTGGTGTGCCTGTTTGATTTGACTGGATTGAAATACAGGGAAATCATTGAAATACCGATCTTTTCAGATTTGCACTATCAATCTATGTCCCGTTTGTACCATAACTTTCGTAACAGAGTAAAACATTGAAACGAACATTTTCACTTTTTCATAGTCCGTCCCCAGATACAGATAGGGAGAGGTTGGCTATAAAACGATATTCTCTTGCTCGGCCAGCTTGCTCTTGACCATGCGGAACATTTCGTAGTAATCGATGTTGGAATTCCGGATCTCGTTAAGCTTTTCCTTGAGGATCTCCTTCACTTTTTCGTCCAGGATGTCCTCTTTTTCAAGCTCGGTGGATATGATGACCTGCACGTCAACGGCCATTTTTTCCCTGTTTTCGACCATCAGCAAATTTTCCTTGAGCAGACGCTGGACGATGTAAAAGGCCAGGTGCTCGATTTGCTGTTTATTTAATCTCATCGATATATAATATAACAAATTTTGTCAACCAAAGCAACTGTTTTTTCGGGAAAATCGTCGGCTCCATCCGGGCGTGTCCATGAAAAACAGCGTTGTTTCATGGATTCCAAGGAGATTTTGTTAAAATAAAATTTGTCTCCGCTTGAGATTTTTTGTGAATAATCTTGACAAAAAGGCAAAAATACTATAAATTATAACCTTTCCAACTCCGAAGAGGTTGCCAATGAAATTGAATAAAAGCAATGTGACGCATTTGCCTGAAAAAAAGGGCATCGAGCGGAAATGGTGGCTGGTCGACGCCAGCGACATGGTGCTCGGGCGCCTGGCCACGAAAATTTCCCATGTCCTGCGCGGCAAAGACCATCCTTATTATACCCCGTTTTTCGATTGCGGGGATTTCGTGATCGTCATCAACGCCAAGAAGGTGAAATTGACCGGCGCCAAGGAAGAGCAGAAGCTGTACTACCGGCATTCGGGATACCGCGGCGGCCTGAAGGAGATCACCTACCAGCGCATGCTGGCGACCCATCCGGAACGGGTGGTCCTGCACGCGGTCAAGGGCATGCTGCCCAAGAACAAGCTCAGCTACAAGCTGCTGACCAAGCTGAAAGTGTATCCCGGCGACAAGCACCAGCACGCCGCCCAGAAACCCGAAGCATTGAAAATATAGGAGGAGCCATTGAGTATCGTGCAATATTACGGAACAGGCAGGAGAAAAACCAGCATCGCCAGGGTCTATTTGCGCCCCGGCACTGGTAATTTCACTCTGACGGTCAACAAGCGCGAGCGCGTGTTCAACGATTATTTCCCGCTCAAGATCCACAAGCTCACCATCTTCAAGCCGTTGACCATTACCAACACCATGAACAGCTTCGATTTTTTTATCGATATCGAGGGCGGCAGCGTCTCCGGGCAAGCCGGGGCCATCCGCCTGGGCATCGCCAGGGCGTTGCTGGAATTCAATTCGGAACTCAGACCGCCGCTGAAAAAATCGGGTTTATTGACAAGGGATGCTAGGGAAAAGGAGCGGCGCAAGTACGGCCTGCTCAAAGCCAGAAAGGCGACCCAGTATCACAAGCGCTAGGAGGCGGTTATGGTCCAGATCAATATGAGGGAAATGTTGGAAGCGGGCGTTCACTTCGGCCACCAGATCCGGCGCTGGAATCCCAAGATGAAGCCGTACATCTTCGGCAAGAAGAACGGCATCTACATCATCGACCTGCAGACGTCGATCGAGATGTTCAAGACCTCGCTGCAGTTCATCGCCGACACGGTCGCCTCCGGCAAGGACGTCCTGGTCGTCGGCACCAAAAAGCAGGCGCAATCGATCATCGAGGAGATCGCCGAGGCCACCGGCATGCACTACGTGAACAAGCGCTGGCTGGGTGGCTTGCTGACCAATTTCGGCATGATCAAGAAGAGCATTGACCGGCTGATGGAACTCGATGAAATGAAGAAGGACGGCCGCTGGGAAGTCAAGCCCAAGAAAGAGCAGTCGCGGCTGGAAAAAGTATACAAAAAGCTGTACCGCAGCCTGTGGGGCATCCGCAAGATGACCAGCCTGCCGGGCGTGGTGGTGGTCATCGATTCCACTTTTGAAGACATCGCCATCAAGGAAGCCAAGCGCATGAACATCCCCATCGTGGCCGTGGTCGACACCAATGCCAACCCCGAGGATGTCCCATATCCGGTCCCGGGAAACGACGACGCCATCCGCTCCATCCGCCTGTTTATCAGTAAGTTCGGGGAAGCGGTCAGCGAAGGCCAGAATCGCAAAATCGTCGAATCGGCCAATGCCCAGCAGCTCGTCGCCGAAAAAGCGGCGCAGGAAGCGGCTGCCGCCGAAGCCGCCGCCGCCGGAACTAAAGAAAAGGAGAACTGAGATGGCATTGGACATGGAGTCGGTAAAAAAACTGAGAGAACAGACCGGGATCAGCATCCTGGAGTGCAAGAAAGCCGTCGAGGAGTCGGGCGGCGACTTGACCAAGGCCGCCGAGATCCTGCGCAAGAAGGGTTTCGAAAAGGCCAAGGCCAAGTCGACGCGGGTGACCAACCAGGGCGCGGTCGGTTCCTATATCCATATGAAAGGCAAGATCGGCGTCCTGCTGGAACTGGGCTGTGAGACCGATTTCGTGGCCCAGAACGAAGATTTCCTGCAGCTGCTCAAGGACGTGGCCATGCAGGTCGCAGCCATGAACCCGCGCTACATTTCGGAGAAGGACATCTCGTCCGCCGAACTGGACAAGGAAAAGGAAATTTATCGCGCCCAGCTGAAAAGCAGCGGCAAGCCGGCCAACATCATCGAAAAGATCGTGGAAGGCAAAATGGGCAAGTTTTACGCTGAATCCTGCCTGCTGCACCAGAATTTTTTCAAGGACGACAGCCTGACCATCGAAAAGCTGATCGCCGAAAAGATACACAAGACCGGCGAAAACATCGTCGTCAAAAGGTTTGTCCGTTACCAGGTGGGCGAAGAACTTTAAAATGGCTCCCGGCCAGGCCAGGTACAAGCGGGTTCTTCTCAAGCTGAGCGGCGAAGCATTGCACGGCGAAGGTTCCTTCGCCATCAGCCCCGAGGTCATCAGCGACATCGCGGCCGAGATCAGGGAAATCCACGACCTGGGAGTGGAAATAGCCATCGTCACCGGCGGCGGGAATTTTTTCCGCGGCGGCCGGGCGGCCGAGCTCGGCATTGACCGCGCCTCGGCCGACTACATGGGCATGCTGGCCACCATGATCAACGGCATCGCCCTGCAGAACGCCCTTGAAAAAAAGGGGCTGCACACGCGGCTGATTTCGGCGCTCGAGGTCAAGGAGATCTCCGAACCCTTCATTCCCCGGCGGGCCATCCGCCACCTGGAAAAAGGCCGGGTGGTCATCTTCGCCGCCGGCACCGGCAATCCCTTCTTTACCACCGACACGGCCGCCGCTCTGCGGGCCATCGAGATCAAGGCCGACATCCTGCTGAAAGCCACCAAGGTCGAGGGGGTTTTTTCGGCCGATCCGCACCAGGTCAAGAACGTCACCAAGTTCACGCATATCTCATACGCCGATGTCCTGGCCAAGGAGCTGAAGATCATGGACAGCACGGCCATCTCGCTGAGCAAGGACAACCGGCTGCCCATCAAGATCTTCAACATCACCCAGAAAGGCAACATCATGAAAGCCGTCACTACGGACGATATCGGTACTTTAATTAATTTGAGCGGGGAGCGGAATGATTAAAGAAGCCCTGGACGAAGTGAAAAGCGATTGCCAGAAGGTGGAAGAAGATTTCAAGAAACAGATTTCCAAGTTCCGCACCGGCCGGGCTTCGGTTTCGATCCTGGACGGCATTCTGATCGACTACTACGGCGTGCCCACGCCGATCAACCAGCTGGCCACCCTGGGTGTCCCTGAAGCCAGCCTGATCATCATCCAGCCCTGGGACAACAAGATCATCAACGACATCGACAAGGCCATCCGCGCCGCCAACCTCAACATCAACCCCGTCACCGACGGCAAGGTCATCAAGCTGCCCATCCCGCCGTTGGACCAACAGCGGCGCCTGGAAATCATCAAGACCATGAAAAAGTACACCGAAGAGAGAAAGACCCACATCCGCAATATCCGCCGCGAGTACCGCGACCTGGCCAAGGGCATGAAGGATGGCAAAGAGATCAGCGAAGATGATGAGAAACGATTCAATGATGAACTACAAAAGATAATCGATGGCACCGGCGAGCGGATCGACCGCATAGAGAGAGACAAGGAAAAGCACATCCTGGAAGATTAACTGTCTGGATTGATCTAGGGTTTAGGGTATAGGGTTGAGGGAAGAAAAAAGCAATCGAAGTCATTGATAAAGGCGATTGAAATTTCAGCCTGAACGAAACGAAAAATACAGAATCCCAGTTGGTCAAATAATTTGGTGATTTCCAGCTGCTGTTTTCTTTACCCTGTACCCTAGACCCTAGACCCTAAACCCTTGTATTTAAGGAAATATCCCACCGCGACGCCGATGGCCACGATATCCATTAACAGCAGCAATGGTGCGCCGATCCAGGGAACGAACTTGAGCAGGGCGTAGGCCATCGTCCCCAGGACGACGAAGAGCACCGGGCTGCTCTTGATTCTCAACCCCGCGGCAACGGCGCTGCCGACGGCAAAGAACACCACGGCCCGGCCGAAGATGAGGACCAGGAAATAGGCGGCGATCAGGAGCATCAGCAGGGGGATGCCGATCAGCACCAGGCTCAAGATGATGAAAACAAGCAGCAGCAGGATGAAAGCGAGCATGGCCAGCAAGCCGACGGCCCCGTGGCGCAGCGGCGATTTCTTCAGCATGTCCGCGGCCCGGCTGACCTGCAGCGGCAGGATCAGCAAGGCCAGCATGACCAGGATGAACCAGAGAAAGATCTTGCTGACCCGGAAAAAAGTCATGCCGCCGCTTTCGGGCAGGAAAGGCAGCAGGGTGTGGCTGATTTTTTTCAGGTCCTCGCGGGTGCGGACATAGTAGGATTCACCGTTGATCTTGCAGCCGGGATCCTTGGCCAGGCGGCCGCCGATGATGATCAGGTCGCGGCCGATGAACGCCCCTTCCTTGATGTCGACCTGGGCGCCCAGGCAGATGACGTCGCCGTTGACCGCTCCGCTTAAGCGCAAGCTGCCGCCGATCAGGAAGATACTGTCCGCGACCTTGCCGTCGATGACCAGCTCGGAATTGAAGGCGTTGATGCTGCCGGGCCTGGACGTGCCGGCGGGCACAACGATCGTTTTGTCGCCGGCCGCCGCCAGCAGCATGGCGCTGGCAGCGAGGAGGGAAAACAGGACCAGGCTTTTTTTCATCGCTTTTCCTGGCGCGGTTTTTTGAGCAGCAGGCGGATCATGGCCACGACCAGCAAACCGGAGAAGGCGAGGGCAAAGGCGATGAGCACCGCGCCGATCGGGCGCGAGTCAAGCCATACGCGCAGGAAGGCGTTGCAGGCTTTGAAAACGGCCTGTACCGAGCTGTATACAGCCGAAATGCCCTTGATGGCGTTGACCAGCCAGCCCGAGGTGCGGTCGGCGGTCAGCTGCAGGGCCTGGATCAGGCTGTTGCGCGAAAAATCGAAATAGATGTAGATCCAGGAGACAAAGAAGACGAAGCTGGCACCGATCAGGGCGGCGATCGACGCGTACCTGGGGGTTTCCGGGTACAGCCGCTTCATGATCCGCGGCACCAGCCAGGCGGGCGGCTCGCTGAACTTCGGCTGGGCCAGGAACGTGTGCAGCTCGGCGTAAGCATCGGCCTTGCGCCGGCAAGCAGCGCAGAGCAGCAGGTGGTCGCGGATCAGCGACTGCTCGATGCTGGCGAGCTCGCCGTCGAGGTAGCTCACAATCTTGTCGTCAGGCAGGCAGGCCATCTTTTTCCATCTCCTGTTTTAGAATTTCCTTGGCTTTGAAAATGCGGTTCTTGATCGTCCCCACCGGCAGCGACGTGATCTCGGCGATCTCCTCGTATTTCAGCTCCTGGATGTAGCGCATCAGGATCAGTTCCCTGTACTTGGGTGCGATATTTTCCACGAGCTTCCAGACATAGTCCTTGGTTTCCTCCCGCGACAGGTGCTTGAAACCGTCATGGCTGACGACGTTTTCCGAATTGAGCATGTCCCTGCACGAGACGCTGTCGTCGTCGAGCGAGCTGACCAGCGCCTGGCTCTTGCGAATGTGATCGATGACCAGGTTGTAGCAGATGCGGTAGGCCCAGGTGGAAAATTTGTATTCGAAATTGTACTTGTCGAGCACGTTGAAGACCTTGATGAAGAAATCCTGGGTCAGGTCGATGGCCACTTCCTCGTTGCGGACCATGCGAATGACGAAACTGAAAATCCTCTTTTCGTACTTCCTCATCAATTCCTCGAATGCCTTCTTCTCGCCCTGAAGCGTTTTTTTGATCAGGGCTTGGTCTTCATCCACAATCATGTACGGATGGGGCGGCGAAAAGTTTTCAAGCGGCTTATTCTTGCTCAATGATTTCCACGTCGCCGGGAAGGTCCAAAGCGAATTCGCGGGGACCAACGGTGATCCCGGTCCGATAGTTTGTGAACAGGTAAACGTGGCTGACCTCGCTGGCCGCAGTTTGCTCCACCCGCTCGGGCAGGAGGTCGGCGCCGATCCGTATTTTCAATTCCTGCGGCCCGGCATTCCCTTCCACGCTGAGCCGGATGGTCCGCGTCCGCTCGTCCCAGCGGCTGACCTGGCCGGGCCGTGGTGCGCAAAGCAGGTCCCAGATGATCTGTTCGTTGCCCGTGCCGATGTTCCCGGTCAGCAACTGGTTGTTCTCGCGGTCGAAGAAGCGGTAGTGCCCGTTTTCCAAAATGAACGTTTTGTATTCGGGCTGCAGGTACTGCCACTTCACGTGGCTGCGGTCGACGAAGATGATGAAGCCGCTCTCCTCCAGGCTCATTTCGCCGTCGATGAAGACCTGCTGGGTAAAATCGGTCCGGAAAGGCTGGCTGCCAACGATCTTGGCACGCACCTGCTCGACCAGGGAGGTCGGTGCCGGGAGCCATGGGGGCAGGCAGAGCGCCAAACAGGCGGCTGCGGCAAGCGTTTTGGTTCCTTTCATCTTCCCGTTTTTCGCGCGCCAGGCCGCCGATCAGCCGGCGGCGCTGACGGCCATGGCCGCGCCCAGGGCCAGGGAATGGAATTTATCCACTTCGCTTTCATTGCGCGAGGGGATCAGGATCGGGATGCGGGCGCCCATCACCACGTGCGCCACCGTCAGTTTCAGGTAGTAGGTGAACGCCTTGCCCAGGAGGTTGCCCGCCTCGATGTTGGGGACGATCATGATCTGAGTCTTGCCGGCGACGTCGTTGCTGATCCCCTTGTGTTTGGCCGCTTCCGGAGAGACGGCGATGTCCAGGGCCAGGGGGCCGTAGACGCGGCAGCCCTTGATCTCGCCGCGCTGGTTCATTTCAGTCAAGGCGCGGGCGTCGAGCGTGGCCGGCATGGAGTCCTTGACCGTCTCGATGGCTGCCATGATGCCCACCTTGGGCTCGGGGTAACCCAGGCGCTGGAACACGGCGACCGCGTTTTCCACGATCTGCTTCTTCTGCGCCAGGTCGGGCAGGATGTTGAGCCCGCCGTCGCTCATTCCCAGCAGCCCGCGGTAATTGGCGGCGGGATTCTCCACCACCAGGATGTCGGAGAGGAGATTGCCGGTGCGCAAGCCCTTTTCCTTGTCCAGCACGGGCTTCATCAGGGCGGCGGTGGGCAGGAAGCCCTTCAGGATCAGGTGCACTTCCTTCTGCCGGGCCAGTTCGACGATTTTAGCCGCCGCGCTTTCGGGCTCGGGGCAGTCCACGATCTGGAAGTCGGCGGCCCGGCCGCCATGCTCCTTGAGCAGGGCGGATATTTTCTTCGCATCGCCGCACAGGATGAAATCGGCCAGATCCTCGCGCTTGGCCTGGATGACCGAGAGGATGGAACTCTCATCCTCGGGGCTGGGCACGCCGGCGACGATGTTCTTGCCGCTCTTGGCAACGGCGACCATTTCCTTGAAATCGGTGATCATCGGTACCCTCCTTTTTCGTGGCGTCTTTCCCGGCCGCTTTGGTCGCGCTTCAAGGCCGGAAATTGAAACCGGTTTCGAATGCCTTGAGGTTCAGATCCTTGAAACGGGGCGGAACCTTCTTGATGATGACGTCGAGCCAAAGCGGACGGTCGATCTCCATGCGCGAGGCCAGGAGGCCGATCAGGATGACGTTGGAGGCTTTTTCATTGCCCAGCTCGACCGCCAGCCGCGTGGCGGGGATCAGGACCACTTCGGCGGCCAGCTTCCGCAGCTGCGCCTCGATGTCGGCCGGGTATTTTTCCAGCCCCGATGCCACGGGGAGCGGCTGCCATGCGAAATCGTTGACCAGCATGATCCCTTTCCGGCTCAGGTAATTGATGTTGCGCAGGGCTTCCAGCTTCTCGAAGGCCAGGATGTAGTCGGTTTCGTTGAGCGCCGGCAGGGGCGAAAAAACCTCGTCGCCGTAGCGCACGGTGGAGATCACGTCGCCGCCGCGCTGGCTCATGCCGTGCACCTCGCTCTTCTTGACCTGGAATCCGGCCAGCAGCAGCACGTCGGAAAGAAGGTCGCTGGCGGTCAGGATGCCTTGCCCGCCCACGCCGCAGATTAAAATCGACTTGGTTTTCATGATCGGTCTCCGCTCAGGTAGGATTCCAAAGTGATGGAGCTGCTGTGCAGCCCCTTGTCGTCCACGAAAGAAATGGCTTTGAAGGCGCAGACCTGGGCGCAAACGCCGCAGCCGGAGCAAAGGGCTTCGTTGATGAAGGCCTTGCCGTCGGCGTCGGAGCTGATGGCCGGGCAGCCCAGGCGCAGGCAGACCTTGCAGCTGGTGCACGCCTCGCCGTCGACGCGCATCGGCGACCATTTGGCCTTGCGGTAGAGCAGGATGCACGGCCGGCGCACGACGATCACCGAGGGCTCGGGCCGCAGGATCTCCCGCTTCAGCAGCTCCTTGATGGCCTTGACGTCGTAGCCGTCCACCTCGTAGGTGTGCTCGAGCCCCAGGCCGTCGCGGACGAGCTTGACGATGTCGATGCGCGGGGCCGTTTCGCCCATCAGCGTAGTACCGGAGCCGGGGTTTTCCTGGTGGCCGGTCATGGCAGTGATCGAGTTGTCGAGGATGACGACCGTCGACTGGCCCTTGTTGTAGATGACGTCGATCAGGCCGGTGATGCCGGAATGGAAGAAGGTGGAATCGCCGATCACCGCCACCTGCTTGATGGTCTTTTCGGCCTTGGCCAGGGCCTTTTCGATGCCCAGCAGGACGGTGATGCTGGCGCCCATGTCCACGCACGTATCCATGGCGCTCAGGGGTGGCAGGGCGCCCAGGGTGTAGCAGCCGATGTCGCCGCGCGAGTTGACCTTTTGTAGGCCGAGGTTGTAGAACAGCGCCGTGTGCGGGCAGCCGGTGCAAAGCGAGGGCGGACGCCTGGGGATGGTGTTGACATCGAAGCGCGGCGTCAAGTCTTTCAGCTTCAGGCTGGCCTGGACTACGTCCTGAGACATTTCCCCCAACAGCGGGAAAACGTCCTTGCCGATGATCTTCTTGCCGGGCTCAACGAGGCGGGCGAAGGTTTCGATGATCGGGTCGTTTTCCTCGAGTATATAAATCGTATCCAGCTTGGCGGCGAAGCGCTTGAAGAGGTTGACCGGGAAAGGGTAGGGCATGGCGAGCTTCAGGAAGGAGGCGTCGGGGAAGACCTCGCGGCCGTACTGGTAGGAAACGCCCGAGGCGACGACGCCGATGCGATTTTTCCCCTTGATCACGGTATTGTATTTGAAATCGTCGCTGAAAACGGCCAGCTTCTTCTGCCGCTCTTCGACCAGCACGTGGCGGCGGCGGGCGTTGCCCGGCAGCAGGTTGCGCTTGAAGAAATCGCTCTTGTACTCGGGAACCGGCGGCTCCAGCCGCTCGCCCAGTTCGACCGCCGAGCGCGAGTGCGAGGTGCGGGTGGTCATGCGGATGAGCACCGGCGTGTCGAAGCTTTCGCTGATCTTGACCGCCTCGATCACCATGTCCTTGGCTTCCTGCGAATCGGACGGCTCGAGCACGGGGATCTTGGCGGCGATGGCGTAATGGCGGTTGTCCTGCTCGTTCTGGGAGCTGTGCATGCCGGGGTCGTCGGCCGAGATGATGATCAGGGCGCCGGTGGCGCCGATATAGCTGGCGGAAAACAGGGGGTCGGCGGCCACGTTGAGCCCGACGTGCTTCATGGCCACCAGGGCGCGGGCCCCGGTGAAACTGGCTCCCAGGGCCTCTTCCATGGCCGTCTTCTCGTTGACTCCCCACTGGGCGTGGATGACCTCCTTGTAGCGGACAACGTTTTCCAATATCTCGGTGCTGGGCGTGCCGGGGTAGGCGGAAGCGAAGGTGACGCCGGCTTCATAGGCGCCGCGGGCGATGGCTTCGTTGCCCGAGAGCAGTTCTTTGGCCATGGATCCTCCTGTTGGTGATGTTAGACTTTAAATTATTTCAGGGTTTTAGTCAAGCCCGATGGCCTGCGGAAATATGAAAATAAAGCCCTGTGGAAGGGTTGAAGAGTAGAAGGGTTAAAGGGTAGAAAGTTGAAGAGTAGAAGGGTTGATGGGGCAAGAAACATTGAGGAACACAAGTTACTTCCAGGTTTCCGAACCCTTCTACCCATCAACTCTTTTACCCATCAACATTTACTTTATTGCTATTTGTTCTGCTTTTTGCTATAAACGGGCCATGAGGTGGCTCCGATGAAAAACAGCAAGAAATGCCCGAAATGCAACTCGACCGCGATCAGCCGCAAACGCGGTTCTCCGGTGCTCAACAGCTGGTGCCGGATATCGATCAACCTGACCAGCCTCGACGTCTGGGTGAGCAAGTTCATTTGCACCGAATGCGGTTATATCGAGGAGTGGATCGAGAACCCGAACGACCTGAAGCGCTTCAAGACCATGGAGTAGCAGGGGATTGCAGGGCTCGGTTTACGGTTGACGGCGAACGGTAATAAGGTAATTATTGAAATGGGTTGACGGTAGACGGTCAACGGTAGACGGTAGCAAAGTAATTATTGATATAGGTTTACGGCTGACGGTATACGGTTTACGGTAAGAGTAAGCAGTAATATCCTGAATTTTTGTACTTGTTTAATTTCTTACCGTATACCGTTTACCGTACATCAAGTTTTATCCATTTCTTACCGTCCACCGTATACCGTATACCGTACGCCAAGCACTATGTTAGAATAGCCAGTGATGTCATATCTAGAGATTGTCGACGCCCACAAGCATAACCTGAAGCACTTGCACCTGCGCATCCCCAAGCAGAAGCTCATCGTGATCAGCGGCGTGTCGGGTTCGGGGAAATCGACCCTGGCCTATGACACGATCTTCCAGGAGGGGCAACGCAAGTACCTGGAATCCCTTTCCGCCTACGCCCGCCAGTTCATCAAGTCGCTGGAGCGGCCGGACGTCCACTCCATCAGGGGGATCGCCCCGACCATCGCCATCGATCAAAAGCATTCCTCGTACTATTTCAATTCCACGGTGGGCACGATTTCGGAAATCGCCCCCTTCCTGAGGCTGCTGTTCGCCAGGCTGGCCGAGGCGCGCTGCCCGCAGTGCGGCCGGCCGATCAGCCGCTATTCCAGCGCCCGCATCGCCGAGTACGTTTTTGCCCATTTTCTCGGGCGGCTGCTGCGCATTTTCAGCCCGCTGGTCCGGAACCGCCGCGGCAATTATCAAGCCCTGTTCGAAAAATACCGCAAGCGCGGCTTCCTGAAAGCCCTGGTCAACGGCCGGCTCTGCGACCTGGAACACGCACCCGCCCTGGACCGCCAGAGCCGCCATCACATTGCCGTGCAAATCGATGTCCTGGAAATCGAGCCGGCCAACCGCGAGCGGATCGTCGACAGCATCAATCTCGCCTTGAACGAAGGCGACGGCGAGATCGTGGTCGCTGCGGGCGACGAATCGGTTTTTCTCTCCAATCGCCTCCATTGTTCTTCTTGCGACATATCGCTCCCCGAGCCGCAGCCGGGAACCTTCTCTTTTAACTCGCCGGAAGGAGCCTGCCCGGAGTGCCAGGGCATGGGCCGGGAGGACGAGGCCCGCCCCTGCGCCGCCTGCCAGGGTTCCGGCCTGAACCCCGGGGCGCGTTCCTTTTATTTCCGCGGCAAGAATATCTTTGAACTGGGGGAGATGGAAATCGTCGACCTGCTGCGCTTTTTCAAATGCGTGGCCGTCGCCGAGCATGAAAAGGGGATCGCCAGGCCCATCCTGCCGCACATCATTCAGCGCCTGGAGTCCTTCGTCACTCTGAACCTGGGCTACATCGCGCTCAACCGCAAGCTTCACACGATTTCCGGGGGCGAATTGCAGCGCGCCCGCCTGGTATCCCAACTGGGCTTCAGCCTCAATGGCGTCATCTACGTGCTGGACGAGCCTTCCATCGGCATGCATTTCTCCGAGCAGCTGAACCTGCTGCGCATCCTGCGCCGGCTCAGGGAAAACGGGAACACCCTGATCGTGGTCGAGCATGCCGAGGAGACCATCCGCGCCGCCGATTACATCATCGATATCGGCCCCGGGGCCGGGGAAAAGGGCGGGGAGCTCATGTTCGCCGGCCCGGAGAGCGAGTTCGCCGCCGCCCGGCAGTCATTGACCTCGGATTACGTCTTCGGCCGCCGGTGCATCGAGGCGCCGGTACGGGAAGGGAAAACCGCCGCGGAGTTCATGAGGATCGACTCCATCGCCATCAACAATCTGCGCCATATCGACTTGAAAATCCCGCTGAACCGGCTGACAGTCGTCAGCGGCGTCTCGGGATCGGGAAAGAGTTCGCTGGTCGTGGACGCCCTGGCGCCGATCCTGCTGCACGAGATCCAAGGGCAGCCCCTGGCCGATTCCCGCCTGAGCTATGCGCGGGCAGCGAACTTCGACCGCCTGAAACGGGTGCTGATGGTCAACCAATCGGCCATCGGCAAGAATTCCCGCTCCTGTCCGGCCACCTACATCGGCATCATGGCCGCCATCCGCGATCTGTTCGCCGCCCTGCCCGGAGCCAAGGTCAAGGGGTATCCCCAGAGCCGCTTTAGCTTCAACGTCCGCGGCGGCCGCTGCGAGGCCTGCCAGGGCCTCGGCGTGCAGAAACTGCAGATGAGCTTCCTGCCGCAACTGGAGATCGCCTGCCCGGTTTGCGACGGCCGGCGCTACAATTCCGAGACCTGCCAGGTCAAGTTCAAGGGGAAATCCATCGCCGACGTGCTGGAGCTGACGGCCAGCGAGGCGTACGAGCTCTTCGCCAACATCCCGCACCTGGCCCGGAATATCCGCATCCTGCTCGACGTCGGACTGGGCTACCTGCGCCTGGGCCAGAGCTCGGAAACTCTCTCGGGCGGGGAATCGCAGCGCATCAAGCTGACCAAGGAACTTTCACACTCAGCGTTGAGCCCGACGATGTACGTGCTGGACGAACCGACGGTCGGCCTGCATTTTGATGACGTGCGTAAGCTGATCGATGTATTCAGAGCTTTAATTGCCCGTGCTCACACGGTTGTGGTCATTGAGCACAACCTGGAAATGATCAAGGTCGCCGATTACCTGGTGGACCTGGGGCCGGGAGGCGGCAAGCACGGAGGTCGCATCGTTTACCAAGGGGATGTGGCCGGAATTGCAAAGTGTGCGGCTTCGCTCACGGGGAAGTACCTGAAAAAGAAATTGGCATACGGAAAACGGCAGATGGAAACAGGCATGAAGTGAAATCGGTTTACGGTGGACGGTTTACGGTATACGGTAAGAAAAAGAGGCAATAGTAAGAATAAAATTCCAAATCCCAAGCACCAAATTCCAAATAAGTTTCAAATTCCAATGACCCAAACGAAGGCACTTCAGAGATTATCTTCCCGTAGGGAACGCAAATTTGCGTTCCCTACCCAGCCATACGCCTAATAATTTTCTTCGTTTTGGTCATTTGAACATTGGGATTTGGTGCTTTAGTCACACTATAGGTTTCGTGGTGCCCGGAGGGCAACGAAACCTATCTAGTGTGACTATGGAATTTGGTTCTTGAGATTTGGGATTTATTTTCCCGTCTACCGTACGCCGTCGAACCGTACGCCGAGTCTTCCCCCAACCCTGATAATGTGCTACCATTAGGCTGAAGGTACGAAAAAACACGCGTTTCGGAGCGATACTCCATGTCCCTGGCAGAACTGATTGGCAACACCCGCGTCAAGGCGACCCTGGCCAGCTATCTGCGCAACGAACGGGTCCCGTCCAGCCTGATATTCACCGGTTCCGATCCCTACATGCAGCTGCGCTTCGCCGTCAATTTCGCCAAGAGTCTGAACTGTCGCGAAAAAGCGAACGACGCCTGCGACCGCTGCTCCCACTGCCTGGCCATCGACCGCAATCTGTTTCCCGACGTCCAGGTCCTGGCTCCCGAGGGGCAGTTCTACCGCAAGAGCCAGATGGACGACCTGATCGAAACGGCGTCACGTCGGCCGCTGCAAGCCGAAAAAAAAGTCTTCATCCTGAAGGACGCCCAATGCCTGAACGACACGGCGGCCAACTCTTTCCTTAAAACGCTGGAAGAGCCCCTGCCTTCGAACGTGTTCATTCTGCTGGCCGCCAACCTCACCCTCATCCTGCCCACCATCCAGTCGCGTTGCCAGATCCTGAAGTTTCTGCCCCTCTCCAAGGATGAGATCGCGCTGGAATTGAAACAGCGCGGCATCGACCCAAACAAATCGCGCCTGCTCGCCTTTTTCAGCTCCGGCAGCCTGGAAAACGCGGACGAGGTCGACTGGCAGGAGCTGGAGGCGAAGCGCGCCGCCATGCTCAGCATCCTCGACCGGCTGCTGCGCCAGAGCGCGGTCGAGGACATCCTGCTCGACCTGTACGACCGCAGCCGCAGCCGCGACAGCTTTATCGACTATTTCCGGGAAATGGTCAATTTGATTTCCGTGCTGTTACGGGATATAATGGTACTGTTGGTCGATCCCGAGAGCGGGACGCTGATCAATTCCGATTACAAGGAAAAACTCATGGAATTGGCCGCTTTGACGAATATGGACAAGGTATTTTTCCTGCTGCGCAAGATGGAATACCTGCTGCGCGACATTCAGCGCAACCTGAATGCCCGGGTGCTGGTCCTGGAATTCATCAACAGCTACGCCGCTCAGGGAATGTAATAATGTAATATGGATAACGTGATCCTGGTCAAGATCGAGAGCCGCAATGACCTGCTGCATTTCCGCAGCCAGGACGTCGACGTCAAGCTGGACGACTCGGTGATCATCCAGTCGCTCACCGGCGAGGAGCTGGGCAAGGTGGTTCGCCATTTCGGCGAGACCTTCAGCGCCCACCGCGGCATCCCCTGCATCCCGGCCATCCTGCGCAAGGCCACCGGCAAGGACATCGACGTGTTCGCCAAAAAGAAGCGCGAGGAGGGGCGGGCCTACGAATATTGCCAGAACCGGATCAAGGAAAGGGAGATCCCGATCAAGTTGGTTCGGGTGACTTTTTTCACCACGGAGAAGAAGGCCATCTTCTATTTCACCTCGGAGGGCCGGATCGATTTCCGCGACCTGGTCAAGGACCTGGCGAAAAAGTTCCGCATGCGCATCGAGATGCGCCAGATCGGCATCCGCGACGAGGCCAAGATGATCGGCGGCGTCGGCATCTGCGGCCGGCAGCTTTGCTGCAAGACGTTCCTGAACAACCTGGAGCCGATCACCCTGCAGATGGCCAAGAAGCAGAACCTGAACATGAACCCGATCAAAATCTCGGGCATGTGCGGCCGCTTGATGTGCTGCCTCTCCTACGAGGAGACGGGCGGCGGCCGCGTGGTCATCGAGGATCCGGGCGAGCGCGTGGGCTACGACGAGGAAGAAGACCTGGCCGAAGACAAGAAATGAGAGCGCGCTGGCCTATTTTTTTCCTGCTGGCCCTGCCCGCCCTGCTGGCCTATCCCCAGTACAAGCCTTTTTACAACCAATATAACTTTGCCTATGGCACCAAGGCCATGTCCATGGGCAACGCCTTCAGCGCCGTCGCCGACGACCTGACGGCGGTGTTCTGGAATCCGGCCGGCCTGGCCGACAAGCGCGCCCCCGAGTTCTACTTCGCGTATCAGGCCGAAAGCCTGAAGCAGGGGTACGATCCCCAGGAAGCCGACTATCTCGGCACGCGCCTGCGCTACGATTTCAATCTGGCATCCAAGCTCAAGCAGATCAACTTCTTTTCCGTCTCGGTCCCGGCCGAGTTCTGGAAAATGAAATGGGGTTTCGCCCTGAGTTACTACCGATTCATTCCCTACGGCTTCAAGGGCTCCGCCGTCGAGCCGTTCACCTTCCCGCCGGCTTTCAGCGCTTCCACTGAAGTCATCGTGAATTTCATCGGCAGCGAAGGGGTCGACGTGCTGGCTTTTTCGGGGGCGGCGGGGATCACCGAGTTTTTCAGCCTGGGGTGCACCGTCCAGCAGTTTTTCAGTTCGGGCAGCCTGCACCTGCAGTTCTTGAACCGGAGCGGCGAGTTTGACGAACAATACAGCGAAAGCCTGCGCGGCCGCAACCTGATCCTCGGCCTGATGTTCCGTCCTTTTGAGACCTTGAACCTCGCCTTCACCTATCACAGCGGCGTGAAAAGCAATTTCGATTCCAGCCTGCTCACCTGGCAGGTCGACGATGAGGGAACCGACGTGAATGTGAACAGCAACAGCTCCCTGGCCCGGGTGATAATCCCGAGCCAGTATTCGCTGGGGGCTGCCCTGAGACCCTGGCGCTGGCTGAACCTGAGCTTCGATTACTCCCGCATCGACTGGCGCCGGGGAACCCTTGAAGCCTATTACGATTTCGCGACGCCATTGCCCTATCCTCAGAAAGCCTATCTCGGCTCGCAGCAGCAGGATGTCCGCAACCTGCGCCTGGGAATGGAGATCGACCTGCCGCTGCGCCGCCTGCTGCTGCACTTTCGCGGCGGCTGGAGTTCCGACGGGCAACTTTACGCGGACAGCTCCGGCCAGGCGGTCAAGGTCAGCGGCTACGCCGCCGGCATGGCTTGCGAATTCGGTAATTCCCTGCTGCTGGAGATCGCCTTTCAGCGGCAAAGCGCGGACTGGCCGGAAGTCGGCTATTTCACCGATGAACCGGCGGTATCCAGCCACTATAGCGCCGACCTGCTCAAGTTTTCCCTGACCTACAGGTTCGGCAGGATCTTCAAGGAATAGCCCTTTACCGAAACGGCCTTGGTAGACGGTATACGGTGGACGGTGGACGGTAAGAAAAATAAAAGTACTAAAATTTCGGATATTACGGCTTACTCTTGCCGTAAACCGTCAACCGTCTACCGTCAACCCATTTCAATAATTACCTATTACCGTCTACCGTCAGCCGTAAACCTATATCAATAATTACTTTACTCCCGTACACCGTCCACCTTACACCGAGTTCTGTTCTTGCATAACCCCCCCGCCCGATATATAATCCTGCCATGCTTTCCAAACTCCGCAAGCTCGACCTGGCCATCATCCTGTCCGCCGCATGGACCATCGTTTGCTATTTCTTTTTTAAACATGGCACATTCACCTTCTTCATGTGGCTGACCATCATCCTTGCCCTGGTGCGGCTGCTGGGCATCATCCGCCGCCGCCTGCTCTGGAAGATCCGCAACCGCCTGATCATTTCCGGGCTGTTCTTTATCGTTACGCCGATCGTGCTGATCACGGTCTTTTTCTACCTGATCATCAACATCATCATCTACCAGTACAACACGGCCATTTTCGAGAACCTGATGGCCAACGACATCCGCAGCTTCGAGACGAGCAGCGACTATTACCTCGGCCTCGCCGACGAAGCCCGCATCAAGCTCGAGGTGCAGCGCTACAAAAACCGCCGGCCGCCGTTCCTGCGCCTGGCCTTCTACAAGGAGACGGACGCCGGCTACCGGGCTTTCTTTACCTACCCCGAGGACCTGCCGCTGGCCGCCTTCGACGCCAACGGCCCGCTGGCCAAGTTCGAATCGGGCTATTTCAAGATCAACGGCCAGCTCTTTCACGGCGTGCAGCGGCGGAGCAACGGCTACGCGGTGATGATCTTCGAGGCCCTCAGCCAGGAATACTTCAACGCCATGCCCCCTGTCGGCGACTTCAAGGTGCTGTTCATGAACGCCGGCGGCAACACCCTCAGCGCCTCCTCGGACGAAATATCGGCGCGCCTCAGCGACAAGGATTTCGCCGGCTTTGAAAAATACCATTTCCCCTTCCCCTTTCCCTTCCGTTATTGGGATTTCGACGACGTGAAGGACGGCCAGCCGGCGCTGAAGCTCAACATGTTCCTGCTGATCAACGACTATTCGAAGATCCTGCAGAAATTAAAAAGCTCCGACCGCGGCCGCGAACTGGAAAAGCAGATCCAGCCGCTGGAAAAAGAGATCGCAGCCGCCAGCCCCCAAGGGGGCGGCGAAGCCGCCAGTAATCCGGACGCGACGAAAGCCCAACGCCAGAAGCTGGCCGAGTTGAAGCAGGAGCAGCAGTTGCTGCGGCAGCGGCTCAGCGAGAGCTCGTCCCTGCCGATCGCCACCATGGTCCGCTTCATGCTCGGCCTGTTCGGCTTCTTCATCGTCATCTCCTTCATCATCGGCTTCCGCATGGTGCGCGTGATCACCAAGGCGGTCAACGAGCTGACCAAGGGGACGGAAAAGATCCGCCGCGGCGATTTTTCCCACCGCATCCGCATCAAGTCGGGCGAGCAGATGCATTTCCTGGCCGAATCGTTCAACGACATGGCCTCGGGCATCGGCAGGCTGCTGCGCGAGGAAAAGGAGAAGGAGCGACTGCACGAGGAGCTGCGCATCGCCCGCGGCATTCAGCTGAAGCTCCTCCCGCCCGACCGCTTCAGCTGCCCCGGTTTCGACCTCGCCGCCGTCAATATCCCGGCCCAGGAGATCGCCGGCGACTATTTCGATTACTTTTACCAGGAAGACGAATTTTTGTCGGTGCTGGTGGCCGATGTGTCGGGCAAGGGGGCGCAAGCCGCCTTTTACATGGCCGAGCTGAAAGGCATCATGAATGTCCTGCAAAAATCGGGCCAGTCGCCGGCCGCCATTTTAAGCGAGTGCCACCTGAGCATGCAGAATTCCTTTGAAAAGGTCACCTTCATCACCATCAACCTGGTGCGCTTCGACCTGAAGCAAAGGCAGCTGGTCTTCTCCCGCTCCGGCCACACCCCGGCCTTGTTCTTCGAAGCGGCCGGCAAGGGTTGCCGGGAGCTGGCGCCGCGCGGAATGGCCCTGGGGCTGAACAATTTCAGCCGCGAACGGATCGAGGAGATGCGCCTGCCGTACCACAGCGGCGACATCCTGTTCTTCTTTTCCGACGGCCTCTCCGAGATCATGAACGCCGACGAGAAGATGCTGGGCATGGCTTCCCTTCAGGCCCTGCTCGTCGCCCATGCCGACCTGACGGCGGTGGAGATCAAGGAGAAGATCCTCGAGCATGCCATCGCTTTTTCGGAAAAACAGGCCAACGCCGATGACCTGACCTTCGTGGTCATCAAAGTGCGCTGATGGACGATCTGCAGAAAAAACTGGGCTACCGCTTCCGCGACGAGGAACTTCTCCGCTCCGCCCTGACCCACAAGTCGTACAACGAGGGCGGCCGCAACCGCGGCCTGGACAACGAGCGGCTGGAGTTCCTGGGCGATTCGGTCATCGGCATGGTGATCACCGACTATATCTACCGCCGCTGCCGGGACAACAGCGAGGGCGACCTGGCCAAGATGCGCGCCCACCTGGTTTCGAGCAATCTGCTGTTCAAGGTGGCCAAGAGCATCGGCTTGGGCAGCTACCTCCAGCTGGGCCGCGGCGAGGAGAAGAACCAGGGCCGGCGCAACCCAAAGATAGTTTCTTCCTGCCTGGAGGCCCTGGTCGGCGCCATCTACCTCGATTCCGACCTCCCGGCCGTCGCCGCCGTGGTCATCGCCCTCTTCAAGGAGTACCTGGAACAGCTGCTCAGCCAGGAGATGCGCATCAATGACTACAAGTCGGAATTGCAGGAATTGATCCAGAAGCACCGCAACATCCTGCCCAGCTACAAGGTGGTGGCCGAGAACGGCAAGCCGCCCGACACGCGGTTCAAGGTGGCCGTTTTCCTGGAAAACAGCGAGATCGGCAGCGGCTGGGGCAAGAACCGCCGCGAGGCCGAGCAGGAAGCCGCGTTGATTGCCTTGAAGAATATCGGTAATTTTATACACTTTGAGAGGCTTTCAGACACGTTCTTCGCGGAAAAGCCCAAGGGACAGTAGGAATCGGTAAACGGTGTACGGTTGACGGCTGACGGGAAAACCAAAAAAATGCTTCCCAATTGGCATAAAATGGAGCTAGGCAAGTTAAAAAAAGCGTTTTTTTAATAGATTTTGGTTGATTTTTTTTGCCGTTTGCCGTATACCTTACACCGTATACCGAGAAATGGAGGTACTGATGTCCTACACGCACCATGAGCTGAAACTCAAGACGGTCGCCGAGCTGCGCGAGATCGCCGCGACAATCGAAAACGAGGCGGTCCAGGGCCATTCGCAGATGAACAAGGAGCACCTCCTGGTCGCCCTGTGCACGGCCCTGAACATCGATATGCACGAGCACCACCAGGTGGTGGGCATCGACAAGAGCAAAGTCAAGAACCGCATCCAAGCCATGAAGGACAGGCTGGCCGCCGCCATCGCCGCCGGCGACCGCAAGCAGATCAGGTTCTGCCACCGCCAGATACACAGGCAGAAGCGGAACATACATAAAGCAACGGTATAGAGCTTGGTTTACGGTTTACGGCTAACGGTAGACGGCAAGGACCTAAATCAAATCAATAAACTGTCGCGAAAGGGTCCTATTCTCACCGTCCACCGTAAGCCGTATGCCGTACGCCGAGATCAAATTTGCGAACTTTTCCATAATCACCTGCGTTAATAGACCTGAGGAGGTATTCCATGAAAAAGTTCACTTTTGCCATGCTTATTATTCTCCTGGCTTTTTCGTTCCTGATCGCCGAGGACTTCGAGCAGAAGATCGTCCGCACGTTCGAGCTGTCCGCCAACGGCAGCGTCGAGCTGGGCAATATCAACGGCGAAATCGTTGTTTCCACCAGCGGCGGCGCCAAGGTCGAGATCAAGGCCGTCAAGCGCTCCGACGTCAAGGGCGAGATCGAGAACGTCGAGGTGCTCTTCGAGCAGTCCGGGAACGACTTGCGCGTCAAGACCAAGTTCAACCGCGACAACACCAAGGCCAAGGTCGATTTCACGGTCGTCATCCCGGAAAAATTGGCCCGGGCCGAGTTCAAGTCGATCAACGGCAAGCTGGACTGTTCCGGGCGCTTCAGCGACCTGCTGCTGAAAACGGTGAACGGCAAGATCAAATTCAACGGCGAGTTCAGCGTCGGCACCTTCAAGACCGTCAACGGTACCATCGAGATCTCCCAGGAACCGTTGCTCAACGGCGACCTCGAGGTGGAGACCGTCAATGGCGGCATCGCTATCGAGTTGAACGGCAAGTCGGCCTTCGAGATCGAGGGACGCACGGTCAACGGCTCGATCGAGAATGACTTCGGGCTGAACGTCGAGCGCCATTTTGTCGGCAGCTCCTTCGCGGGCAAGGTCAACGGCGGCGGCAGGAAGGTCAAGGTGCAGACGGTCAACGGCAGGATCGATATATCAAAGATCTGATCTCGGCGTAGGGCTGACGGTAGACGGTTGCAGGTAATAATTGAAATGGGTGTACGGGTGACGGCGTACGGTTTTCGGTAAGAGTGGCCGCAATATCCGATATTTGGTTCGTTTCATATTATTGTCCGTTGGCTGTCTAGTTCTTACCGTCCGCAGGATGCCGTCTGCCGAGAACAATTGCTTTTGTAATTTAATTTCCTGTTTGCTATAATCCTCCTGCGAGGTAACCATGAGCATTACCGTCAAGGAAGTTCTGAGCAAAAAAGACATGAAGACCTTTGTCAAGCTCCCTTTCCCGATGTACAAGGGCAATCCCTTCTGGGTGCCGCAGCTGATCCGCGACGACATGGAGATCTTCAACAAGGAGAAGAACCCGGCCTTCGAGAACGCCGACGCCAGGCTCTTCCTGGCCTGCAAGGATGGGCGCGCCGTCGGCCGCATCGCCGCCATCCACAGCCGCGTCGCCAACACGAAGTACAACCCCACGAACCTGCGCTTCGGCTGGTTCGACGCCCCCGACGACCCCGAGGTCGCCAAAGCGCTGTTCGGCGCGGTCGAAGGGTGGGCGAGGGAGCTGGGCATGGAGACGGTCACCGGCCCACACGGCTTCTGCGACCTCGACCCGCCGGGCATGCTGGTCGAGGGCTACGACCCGGAGCCGACCCTCGCCGGCTACTACAATTTCCCCTATTACCAGAAGCTGGTCGAAAACCTGGGCTTTGCCAAGGACATCGACTACGTCGAGTTCCGTTGCGGAGTGCCCAACGACATGTCGGCGTTCCCGGAAAAGCTGCTGCGCCTGGCCGAACGCATCCAGGAGCGCGGCGGCTTCAAGCTCCTCCATTTCGACAAAAAGAAGGAGATCATGGCCCGGGTGGAGGAGGTTTTCGTCGTCATCGACGAGGCCTTCGAGGAGATCTACGGCGCCGTGCCGCTGACCCACAAGCAGGTGAGCTATTTCATCAAGAAATACTTCGGCTTTGTCGACAAGGACCTGGTCCAGGTCGTGGTCAACGACAAGGACGAGGTGATCGCCTTCATGCTCGCCATGCCCAGCCTGACCAAGGCTTTTCAAAAGGCCAACGGCCGCCTGTTCCCCTTCGGCCTGTTCCACATCCTGCGCGCCTTGAAGAAGAAGCATGACGTACTCGACTTCTACCTGGCCGGCATCTTGGAGAAATACCGCGGCCAGGGCATCGACCTGCTGATGGTGGTGCAGATGGCGCGCGGCGCCGTGGCCAAGGGCTTCAAGTTCACCGAGAGCAACCAGGAGCTGGAGACCAACACCAAGATCCAGGCGCAGTGGAAGTATTTCAATCCGGTGCAGCACAAGCGCAAGAGGATATTTAAAAAGGTTTTGAAATAGGTGTACGGCGTACGGCTGACGGTATACGGCAAGAACAAAGATAAAACCGGGCGAATGGCTTGCGGCGCACGGTTTACGGCGAAAAAACCTGAAAAGAACCATTAGCTAGCTGGCGATTTCTATTTTTTTATACTATTCGCCGTTACCGCTCTAACGTCTGAAAAGATCGTTTTATTCGTTTTCCGTCCGCCGTCTACCGTATACCGTAAACCAATTTCAATTATTACCTTCAACCGTCAGCCGTAAACCTATATCGGTAATTACCTTACTGCCGTCTGCCGTCTACCGAGCTGTTACCAGCTGATGTCAAATCCCCGATACTCCTCCACCTGATCAACCACCTCTTTAACCACCCCGTCTACCCTGGCCCCCCTCGGCCCTGTGTGTAAAAATTGCTCAAAACTGGCCATGGCGGCTGCTTCCCCTTGCGCGAACACCTCGACATCGCCGTTGGATAAGTTCCTGACAGTCCCGGAAACACCCAGCCGTTCCGCCTCTCGCACCGTATAGCTGCGAAAGCAAACCCCTTGTACTAGGCCGGAGATCATATAGTGAAAGGTCTTCATGGGGTAATTATATAAAAAATGGATTGTTCAGACAATCTTGATCTCGGTATACGGCGTACGGCGAACGGTGTACGGTTTACGGCAGAGGGTGAACGGGAAGAGGCCTGAATCGATAAAAATATTAAATATTGCTATTTAATCTTTCCGTAAACTGTCAACCATATGCCAATTTCAATTATTACCTTCAACCGTCCGCCGTACACCGTACACCTTACACCGATAACCTTAAAGTCAAAAAAGCCCTAAAATCCCCTTGACAGGCCTGTTTCGATATGATATTCAATATATTGAATGACCAAAAGAAGGAGACAACCGGGTTCGCATTGAAAAAAACCGATGAGTCTCCAAGAAAAACCTGTTCGCCCGGTTTTTTGCCCGCAAGGGCCAATGGCGGCAGCATAGATCGAAATTGCAGAAATCGGTGTAAGGTGTACGGCTGACGGTTGACGGTAAGGCAGAAGAAATTGAATGATCTCGGCGTACGACGTAAGGCTGACGGTTGACGGTAAGAGAATGCTGCAAATATGAAAAATGACTGAAGTCGCTGGATTTAGAGGATTGAAGGTTTGGCAAAGAGGGAAGGCACTTGTCGTAAAAGTGTATGAAATTTCAGGAAAAGGCAGATTTTGTTTGGATCACAGCTTGCAAGACCAGGTAAGAAGGGCAGTTGTATCAATTCCAAGTAATATTGCAGAAGGGGATACATTGGGAACTGATAGGCAATCCATCAGGCATTTTCATATTGCCAAGGGCTCTTGCGCAGAATTAATGACTCAGTTGGAAATCGCAAACGAAATCGGATATATAACTCAGGATTCGCTTGAAAAGCTATTGGAGGAGTGTCTTGGTATATCGGGGATGCTGCAAAGATTGATCAATGCTCGTTCCAAGGTTCGCTAGAATGTTTTTTACCGTTTTCGTCTTATGGCTTTTTCTTACCGTCCGCCGTACGCCGTCCGCCGTACGCCGAGTACAAGGAGTCAATCCATGACCAACCAACTCTCAACCTCTCCCGACGGCACCCAGTACCCTCTGCCCAAACCCGAAGACTACGACCGCGAGTTCAAGCGGATTAAGGCCTTGGTCTCAGAGCACCGGGCCCTAGGCCAAGAAATAGTCGTTGTCCTTGGTGTTGGTTTTGTTGGTGCCGTAATGGCGGCGATTGTCGCCGACGTGGTAGACAAGAAAGGCAAGCCCTCCAAATTCGTCCTGGGCGTGCAGCGTCCCTCGACGCGCAGCTTCTGGAAGATCCCGACCCTGAATAAGGGAATATCGCCGGTCAAAGCCGAGGACCCCGAGGTCGAGCCGCTCATCCGCCGCACCGTGCTGGAAAAGAAGAGTTTGCTGGCTACATACAACGACGAGGTGCTTGCCCTGGCCGACGTGGTGGTTGTCGATGTCCAGCTCGACTTTCTCAAGGAGGAGCTCGGCAACTGCCGCAGCGGCAACGTG
>JAPKZL010000207.1 GCA_026393795.1 Candidatus Aminicenantes bacterium
GTTTTTTCGCTCTTTACACTTAGCGCCGGCCGCTACGATATCATCGCCCGGCCGAAAAACGAGAATGAAAACATCGTGCTCAACCTGTCCATACCCGAGGCGATTCTCGAGGGCATTCGCCAGATCGAGGACCAGCCTTTCATCGAGAGCCGTTTCGGCGAAAATATGGAATTTTTTGCCGGTTCCGGCCGGAACCATTTCCCGCTCAAGCTGAAACCGTTCGAGACGCACATCCTCTCCCTGGTCTCCACGGCGACCCCGTTGGTTGAGATCGTCGCCAAAAGCGAACTGCTGCGCTTCGACACCCTGAAAATCCTCTACAGCCTGCTGCGGCTGGACCTTCTCTGCGACAGCCGGCAGCCATCGCGCCAGCCGACCCCCAATGCCGGCTGCGCCCCAACCACCTTCAACTCGTTCGAAGATGCCTTGCGGTACTATAACCGGAAATACGAATACATCTACCGGGTCTTGTCCAAGGAGATCGGCCCGGTCGCCCAAACCATCCTTTTTGAAGCCATCACCGCCATCATGGAATCGATCCCCGCCTGTTTCCGCAACCTGGAAATAACGGCCGAGGGCTGCATCGAGGCAAAATCGGTCCTGAAAAGCATCTGGTACGAGAGTTTCGAGGAACACAGCACGGAATTTCTCAAAGGCCTGGAGGAAATCCTTTACGCCGAAATATACGCGGTCAAGCGCCACCTGGGCAAAGATCATGAAAAGGTGATTCTGCAATGGATCAGGGAACCCGGAAACTGAAACGCCGGCGCCTGCAGCTCGCCTTCCTGGCACTGGCCTTTGTCGTGCTGTTTCTCCTCCTGGGCGGATGAAACCCCTCATCCAGGTTCTCGGGGCCACCGGCGTGGGCAAGAGTCAGGTCGCTTTCGCCCTGGCCGGTAAATTCGGCGCCGAAATCATCTCGGCCGATTCGGTCCAGGTCTACCGCGGTTTCGACATCGGCACCGACAAGGTCGATCCGCGCCGGCAACGGGAGATCCTCCACCACCTCATCGACATTATCGACGATTGCTCGCAATTCAACGCCAGCAAATTCTTGGAGCTCTCCTTCAGCGCCGCCGAGAAGATCAATACCCGCGGCCGGATTCCGCTGGTATGCGGCGGGACGGGGCTCTATTTGAGGGTCATGAGCCAGGGCATCTTCGCCGAGAATAAAAACAACGCCACGCGCCGGCAGCTGGAGGAAAAGGCGGCGCTTCACGGCTGGCCGGCCCTATGGCAGGAATTGCAGGCCATCGATCCCGTTTACGCGGAAAAAATAAGCCCACACGACAAGGTGCGCCTGGTCAGGGCGCTGGAGATCCATCGCCACTGCGGCCTCCCCCCCAGCGAGGCCTTCCGGCATTCCCGCTCCCCTTTCTCCGCCTATGCGTTCATCCGCATCGGCCTGGAGATGGACAGGAAAAAATTGTACGAACGGATCGACCGCCGCGTGGAACGGATGATCGAACGAGGGCTGGTGGCCGAGGTCGAGGCGCTGCTCAAGCGCCATCCTCCCGCCTGCCCCCCTTTCAAGGCGCTGGGATACAAGGAAATCGTTGCCCACCTGCGCGGGGAAACCGATCTGGAAACGGCCCTGGAATTGATCCAGCGCCATTCCCGCCAGTTCGCCAAGCGGCAGCTTTCCTGGTTCAGGCAGGAAAAAGACATCCAATGGTTCGATCCGGGCGACCTGGACGCCATGGCCAGCCATATCCGCGCATGCATAGCGAAAAAGCCCTGATCTGCGGCCTCTTTTCATCTCAACAGCGTGAAACGGAGATCGTTGCCTGCATGAACGAACTGGCCGCGCTCTGCCAGACGGCCGCGGCCGATGTCGTCGCGCAAACCTGGCAAAAACGTCCCGTCCCCGACCGCAAATACCTTCTCGGCCCGGGCAAGGTCGAACAGATCAAGCTCCAGCTGGCGTCGTCCGGCGCCAATCTGGTCGTTTTCTTCAATGTACTGAACTCCCTGCAGCAGCGGAACCTGGAAGACTTCCTGGGCGTCAAGGTCATCGACCGCAGCCGCCTGATCCTTGATATTTTCGCCGGCCGCGCCCGTAGTATCGAAGGCAAGCTGCAGGTGGAACTGGCCCAGCTGCTTTACCTCCTGCCGCGCCTGACCGGCAAGGGAGTGGAATTGTCCAGGCTCGGCGGCGGTATCGGCACCCGCGGCCCGGGCGAAAGCAAGCTGGAAACGGACCGCCGGCTGATCAAGGACCGGATCGCCCGCATCCGCAAGAAGCTGGAAGCGGTGCTCAAGAACAGGGACCTGCAGCGCCAGCGGCGCCACGCGCTGCCGGTGCCGCTGGTGGCGCTGGTCGGTTACACCTCGGCCGGCAAATCGACGCTCTTCAAAACCCTGAGCGGGGAAGACGTCCCGATCTCGAAAAAATTGTTCTCCACCCTCGACCCGTTGTTGCGCCGGGTCGATCTTTTCGACATTCACCCCGGCTATTACTTCATCCTCTCCGACACGGTGGGATTCATCCGCAGCATGCCCGAGGAGCTGTTCACCTCGTTCCAGGCCTCGCTGGAAGAGGTGCATCACGCCGACCTCATCCTGCATGTCATCGACCTGACCAACCCAGATTGGCTCGGTCAGAAACACGAAGTCGAAAAAGTGCTGCAGCAATTGCGCATCGAGCGGGAGAAGATCATCACCGTCTTCAATAAAATCGATCTGCTGGACGACCGGGAATCTTTGCTGGGCCGCCGGAACCCGCGCGAAGTCTATATTTCGGCCAGCGAGCGGTTGGGAATCGGCGATCTGAAGGGGGTTATATTCCGGAGTTATTTCGCCGATTACGAGTCGTACCGGCTCGAGGTCGCCGACGAACAGCAGCTGGACGCCTTGAGCCAATGGGCGATCGTCGTCGAAACCAACCGCGTCGACGGCCTCATCCGGGCGGACGTTTTAAGTTCCCGGGAAAAAATGTTAAAATTCAGGGAAAAGCACGGAGGTGTGGTCCAATGAAAGCTCTTTTGCCTGCAACGCTCATCGTGTTGACCATCGCCTGCGGCGGCGTGAAACCGGCAAAAATCGATTTTCATTTGCCCGCCCTCCCCGGCAGCGACGTCAGCGACGCCAATTTCCGCCAGGGCTGGGAACAATTGCAGAAGGGGGACAGCGACGCGGCCTACAAGTCCTTCCAGCTCAGCGAGGTGCGCCTGGACAAGAAGCAGGCGGCCTTCGGCTACGTTTTCCTGGCGCGCCAGAAATACAGCGCCGCCTCGGCCCAGTTCGCCCAGGCGTTGGCGACGAACCCGGAAAACATGGAAGCCGGCATGGGCTTGGCCATGATCCAGGAGTACGAAGGCAAGACGACCGATGCCTTCCGGGCCTACGCCGACCTGCTGACGCGTGCTCCCGAAGACACCTGGCTGAAGCTCAAGTATGAAAGCATAAAGACCAGCTCGACCCAGGAATGCCTGCGCCAGGCCGAATCCTATCAGAACAGCGACAAGGAAAAGTATGTCGCATGCCTGCAGCAAGCCCACTTTTTTTCGCCCGAGATGACGGCCATCACCCTGAAGATCGCCGCTTTTTATTACGAGGAAAACCAGTGGCCGCGCAGCCGGACATTCTATGAAGCCGCCCTGGAGAATGAACCGTACAACCAGGACGCATTACTGCGCCTGGCCGCCATCTACGAAAAGGACGGCAAGTTCGACCTGGCCTTGGTCACCCTGGACCGCCTGCTGGCGCTCAAGCCGGGCGACCCCTTCCTGGAGGGGGAAAAGAAGCGCGTCAACGACCGGTTCCAGGAAATGAATCTGCCGGAAAAATTCAAAAAAATATTTTTCAAGGCCGAGATCAACCGCGAGGAAATGGCGGCCCTGATCGGTTATTATTTCGACCGCTATATCGAGATGGGCAGCGCCCCGGTGATCATCACCGACATCGACGGCTCGTTCGCCAAGGAGCAGATCATCAAGACCTGCACGGCCGGCATCATGGGCGTCCGCCCCGACCACAGCTTCGACCGCTTCTCCATCCCCGACCGGGCGACCTTCGCCGTGAACCTGAAGGCTCTCATCGATTACCTGCAAAGCAGGGGGCATACCCTGCATTTTACGCCGCTGCCGAACCCGGTCGAGAGCCTTGACCTTTCACCGCTGCACAAGAACTATGAAATCATCAAATTCATGGTCAACGCCCAGATCCTCCCACTGGACGCCGAGCAGCTTTTCAATCCCACCCGTCCCGTTTCGCCCAACGACGTCATCTTCTCCCTGAAAAAAATCCTGAACAGCATCGGGGAATAAACTCAGCTAATCAATCAAGGGTAATAACGGGACAGACAAACTAAATACCAACACTATGTTTTTGGTAATCCCCTTAAACCGCCAAAAATATCTAGTGTTGGTATAGTTTGTGCTGCACGGGACAGACAAACTAAATCCACCAAGGTCGGTGGATAGTTTGTGCTGTCCCGTTTCGCCCAACGACGTGATCTTCTCCCTGAAAAAAATCCTGAACAGCATCGGGGAATAAGACCCAGCCTCACCCCCTCGTCCCCCTCTCCTACAAGCGAGGGGGAATTTCATATAACTACACCCGTATTATTTTTAACGTTCCGGAGAGCCCCTTCTCCTTTAGGTACGCATCGTTATGCTGAGTTTTACGAAGCAATTAACGATGCCACCCCACAACGCAGGGGAAAGGGCGGCACAAACCTTCCGCCGACTTTGGATGCATGTTGGAGTACATCTTGGAAAAGGCCTTCCAGTCAAAAGGCACCTCGGTGGTGGCCCAGACCTTCATCTTCATCTGCATCATCATCATGCTCATGTCCACGTCGTAACCGCTGCAATTCCATTTGCCCACCTTCTGGGTCTGGCCGTTGGCAGCGACCTTGACGGTCATCTTCATCATCCCCATCATGCCGGCGGCCTCCTTGGGCACGAGCTTGGACATGTCCAGCGGCAGGTCGGTCTGCACGTACGATTTGTCCTTGGTGTTGATGATGTACATGACATTCCTGCCCATGTCGGTGATCATGACCTTGTCTTTGCTGACCATGGCCATCTGGTTGTTGCCCACCCACTGCTCGGTGCTTTCGTCCTTGGCCGGCTGCTTTTGGCCCATCATTTCGAAGGCGTCGGTATGCACGTTGGTCTTGATATAGATATCCGCCGACAGGAAAACCGAGAACGCCACCAGTAAAAACACCGCGAATAAGATTTTTTTCATCTGTCCTCCTTTGAAGACGCATCATAGCGGCATTCGCCGTTTTTGTCAAGCAGCACAAACCATCCGCCGACTTTGGCGGATTTGGTTTGTCTGTCCCCCCGAAGGGGGGCGAGGGGCCGAAACGGCGCAAATAAGCGTGCCAATAAAGTAAACCATTTGGCGTTGGCGCACGTATATCCTATTTAAAAGCGACACCCCCTTCTAATATAGGAAGAGGAAGGAAGGGATGGACCTTGTTTCTCCCCCTCCCTCCTTAGGAACATCCGCTACTTCCTTCCTCTTCCGCTTTTTCCTTTTACCAGAAGCCGTTCCGGCCGGATTTTCTCTTGACAGCCTAGAAAAAATCGCCCATAATCGGACCAGGAGCGCTCATGACCCTGTAAGACATCAACGAGTATTTGCAGGCGATCAGGAAGGACGCTTCTTTCATCAGCGCCGACGTTTTGGAAACCGTCCCCTTCAAAAATCGGGGCGCGGATACCCGGGTGGAGATCCGCAACCCCGAGTTCACCTCCCTTTGCCCCAAGACCGGCCTGCCCGACTACGGCACCGTCACCGTCACCTACGTGCCCGACAAGACGATCATCGAATTAAAATCGTTGAAATACTATTTTCTGCAATATCGCAACAGCGGCATCTTCTACGAGAACCTGGCCAAGCTGATCCTGACGCACCTGGTCGAAAAGGTTCAGCCGCTGGAAATGGTCGTCGAAGCCGAGTTCACCCCCAGGGGGGGATTGACGACAAAAGTGGTTTCAACCTACAAGAAATAATCCGATTTTTTTGTAGGGGTAACCCTTGCGGTTACCCTTTTACAGGGAATCTGGGGCAGGGGCAAGCCCTGCCCCTACCCTAAATCACAGCTCCCGCGCCAGCCACAATCTCCTGCCCTTGCGGTAATGATGCCAGATCAGAACGGCATTGACCAGCAGAAATCCCGAAAACCAGGCGCTGATCTCCGCGTAGGGCACCGTCCCGCGCGTGTAGCGGTGCCAGTAAAAGACCGCCACCGGCCGCACCAGGAAGAGCATGCCGCCGACCAGGTAGATCATGCTCCAGAGCATGTAGGATATCCCCTGCTTGGAGACGATCACGTGCTCGGGCGAGATCGGGTTCGTCTCGTTGGTTTCGATGCCGAGTTCCAGCGAAAGGACGGTCAGGAAGATGATGGCCGGCACCAGGAACAACAGGGCGATG
>JAPKZL010000208.1 GCA_026393795.1 Candidatus Aminicenantes bacterium
CAAGGCCGGCATCAAGGAAGACGACATCATCCAGCTGGTCAACGGCGAAAAGATCCGCAACCCCCAGGACCTGGTCGACATCATCGGCGAACTGGCGCCAGGGACCAAGATCAAGATCGGTCTCTGGCGTGAAGGGAAAGCGCTCGAATTCGGCGCCGAATTGGGCAAGCGCGAGCACGGCAAGGAATTTGCATGGAAAAGCGAAAAACTTTCGCACCTGTTCCGCTCCAGCGCCTACCTGGGCGTCGTCCTGCAGGAACTGAACCCCGACCTGGCCGCGTACTTCGGCGTCAAGGCGGGCGAAGGGGCATTGATCATCGGCGTTGAGAAGGACACCCCAGCCGAAAAAGCGGGACTGAAGTCCGGCGACGTGATCGTGCAAATGGGCGACAAGGCGGTCACGGATGCCGATTCGGTGCATGAAATCCTGGCCGGGCTCAAGAAAGGCGATGTGATCGCCGTCACCGTTGTCCGTCACGGCAAGAAGGAGACGCTGAAGGCCGAACCCGATTTCGACCGCCACCAGCGCATCATACGCATTTTCCGTGGTGGCAAGGGCTCGGCCGTTGAAGAACTGGAAAAGTCGGACCTGGACATTGATATCCCCGATTTCGATATCCAGCTCCCGCCGCTGCCCGACATGCCCCACATCGATGAGGCCCTGGAACGGGTCCATGAAAAAATGGAACAGGTAAAGGTGAAACTCGAAAAACGGCTGAAAAAAATTCACGAACATTCCTGGATATAGCTTCTGACCTTCGGGCGTCCCGGCGTTTCTGCCGGGGCGCTCGATCAATTATTATGTAGTGACAGAGCTTGTCCCCGGAGGGGACGCGACCTGTCACTACGTAAATGGCTTGCCTTTATTTGCTCTTGGAAAACAAGCGGAACAAGCGGAACGGGTCGCGCTTCGCGCCGACCGGGTAGACGGTTTCCCTGGCGCTGGTCACCTCTTCGACCGAATAAAAGGCGTCGGGCAGCGTGGCGCGGACTTCGGCCAGCACCTGCTGCAAATGCTGGCGGCGGACCACGGTGAATATCGTCTCGACCGGCCCCTCGGCGCCGCGGCCGGGGATGGCGGTGAAACCGAAGCCCAGCGCGTGCAGCCTCTGGCATAGCTCGGGGCCGTCGCTGGGGGTGATGACGCGGACGATCACCGTACCCAGGGTCAGGCGCCTTTCCAGGACCTGGCCGATGGCGGTACCGGTGGCGAAACCGGCGGCGTAGGCGATGTAAGCCACCGGGTGCGAAACCGTTTTCATGATCTGGCCGATGGCCAGCAGCCAGATCAGCACTTCAAAAAAACCCACCAGCGGCGCCAGCCAGCGGATGCCCCGAGAAATGGAGACGATGCGGATGGTCTGCAGGCTGACATCGACGATGCGGGCCAGGAAGATCAGCGCCGGCAGCACGATCCAGATGAATGCGAACGATTGGCTGAATGGGTGTCCCATTTCAGCTGCCCTCCGGCAGAAAATCGGGGTTGGGCCGCGGCCGCTCAATCGATGGCGAACGTTCCATGGTCGTCTCCATTCAGGTCGATGCCGTTCTCAAGGGCGCCTTGTCGCGCCGCGGTCAGCAGGCTGCCGTCGCGCACCATGGCCTCGGCGCGGGCCAGGTCGTCGGCGAACACCCGGTCGGCTTCGGCGTGAGTGATCTCGCGCCGGATGCGGGCGTGAACGGCCTCCAGTATCGCGGTGCTGCGCAAGGGCCGGCGGAAATCCATCCCCTGGGCGGCGCAGGTGAATTCCACCGCCAGGATGCGCTCCAGATTGTCCAGGATGCGATGCAGCTTGCGGGCCGCGATCGAGCCCATGCTGACATGGTCTTCCTGCCCCAGCGACGTGGGGATGCTGTCGGCGCTGGCCGGGAAGCACAGGGTCTTGTTTTCGCTGGCCAGGGCGGCGCTGGTGTACTGGCAGATCATGAATCCCGACTGCAATCCGGTCTTGGCCAGCAGCAGCGCCGGCAGGCCCCGGTCGTTGCCGTGCAGCAGCAAATAGACGCGCCGGTCGGCGATGTTGCCCAATTCGCTGGCGGCGAGGGCGGCGTAGTCGAGCGGCAGGGCCAGCGGCTGGCCGTGGAAGTTGCCGCCGCTGACGGCTTCGCCGCTTTCCAGGATGACCGGATTGTCGGTCACGGCGTTGATCTCCACCTCGACCGCCGCGCGCAGATGGGCCCAGGCCTGGTGCGAGGCGCCGTGCACCTGGGGCATGCAGCGCAGCGAGTAGGCGTCCTGCACCCGGTCGCAGCCGGCGTGGTTTTCGACCATCTGCGAACCGCGCAGCAGCGCGGACAGGCGGCGGGCCACCAGCCTGGCTCCCGGATGGGGGCGCAGGGCGTGCAGTTCGGCCAGGAACGGGCGGTCGGAACCCGACAGCGCCTCGAGCGACATGGCGCCGGCGATGTCGGCCAGCTCGAGGCAATGCTGCAGCCGCTGCACTGCCCACACGGCATGGGCGGCCATGAACTGGGTGCCGTTGATCAGGGCCAGCCCTTCCTTGGGCCCGAGCCGGATGGGCGGCAGTCCCTTTTCCTCAAGAAGCCTGCCGGCTGCAAGGGTATCCGTTCCCGACTGGACCAGCCCCAGGCCGATCAGCGGCAGGAAGAGATGCGAAAGGGGGGCCAGGTCGCCGGAGGCGCCGACGCTGCCGTGGCTGGGGACGAGCGGGATCATGTCATTCTCGATGTGCCAGATGATGCGTTCCACGGTCGGGATAGCCACCCCGGAGTGGCCGCGGCACAGGGCGTGAGCCTTGAGGATCAGCATCAGCTTGGCCAGGGGGGTCGGGATCGGCTCCCCCATGCCGCTGGCATGGCTCATGATCAGGTTGCGCTGCAAGGTGCGGGTCTCCTCGGGCGATATGCGGGTGGTGCACAGCGGGCCGAAACCGGTGTTGACCCCGTACACCGCCGCGTCGCCGGCCGCCAGTTCGGCCACGCGCAGCCGGCTCCTTTCGATGCGGCTGCGGGCGGCGTCGCTCACTATGCCGCGGCAGCGTCCGGCGCTGATGGCCAAGGCGATGCCCGGGGTGAGATGGTCCACACCGTATTGAAAGACAGCAAATTGGTCCATGGCTGG
>JAPKZL010000209.1 GCA_026393795.1 Candidatus Aminicenantes bacterium
AAAAGATGGGCATGGGCGGGCTTCTCGGCGTAGCCAGGGGCAGCGCGCAGCCGCCCAAGCTGATCGTGCTCAAATACCAGGGCGACAAACGCTCCAAGCGCACGGTCGGCCTCGTGGGCAAGGGATTGACCTTCGATTCTGGCGGCATCTCGATAAAGCCGTCCGAGGGCATGGGTGATATGAAAGGCGACATGGCCGGCGGGGCCGCGGTGATTTCAGCGTTGCGCGCCATCGCGGAGCTGAAGCCCAGGGTGAACGTAACCGCCATCGTACCGGCCACCGAAAATATGCCCAGCGGCAGCGCCTGCAAGCCCGGCGACGTGCTGAAGGCTTCGAACGGCAAGACCATAGAGGTGGTGAATACGGACGCGGAGGGGCGCGTCATACTGGCCGACGCGCTGAGCTACGCGCGCAAGCTAGGGCTGTCCCCGGTAATCGATGTAGCCACCCTTACCGGAGCCTGCCACGTGGCGCTGGGCGATCACTACAGCGGTGGCCTCACCAACGACCAGCAGCTTATCGAGAAGGTCATCGAGGCGGGCAAGGAGGCGGGCGAGCGCATCTGGCAGATGCCCCTCGACGACGATTACAAGGAGTCTAACAAGAGCGACATCGCCGATGTCAAGAACTCAGGAGGCAGATACGGCGGGGTCATAAACGCAGCCCAGTTCCTCCATGAATTTATCGAGGACACGCCCTGGGTGCACATCGACATCGCCGGCACCTCCACCTCCGATAAGGATAAAGGCGCAGTGGTCAAAGGCGAGACAGGCGTGATGGTGAGGACGCTGATCAATTTCGTACTTTCCCTTTAATATATATCCAGTCGATTCCGAAAACTGATATAAAATATAGTATTTGCGTTAACAAGGAGGAGAAATGAAAGTCAAGTGGTTAGGTCATGCTTCTTTATTAATCACCTCAGATAAGGGAACCAAGATTATTACAGACCCTTATACACCTGGCGTGTACGGCCTTGAGTATAAGCCGATCACGGAAGCCGCAGACATCGTGACCATTAGCCACGAGCATGACGATCACAACAACGTGAAAAGCATACCCGGCAAACCCCAGATACTCAAGGGCGCCGGCAAGCATCAGGCGAAAGGCATCGAGTTCCGCGGCATTGCCAGCTGCCACGACGAATGCGGCGGCAAGGAACGCGGCGACAATACGATATTCGTTTTTACGGTCGATGATATAAAGCTCTGTCATCTGGGGGACCTGGGCCGCGTCCTGACCGATAAGGAGGCCTCCGAGATCGGCAAGGTGGATGTCCTGATGATACCGGTGGGCGGGAGCTTCACCATAGACGCCACCGGAGCCGATAAGGTTATCGCTCAGCTGAAACCCCGCATCGTACTCCCGATGCACTACCAGACGGACAGATGCCCGAACTTCCCCGTGGCCAATGCCGATCCATTCCTGAAGGGCAAGAAGAACGTAAAAAAGATCGACGACTCGAAGGTTGAACTGAAAGCCAGCCAGCTTCCAAAGGATACCCAGATATACGTTCTCAAGCACGAGCTGTAGAATCGACGGAGGAACAATGGAAATCATACTCAAGACCGAGCTATCCAACCTGATGTACCGCGGCAAGGTGCGCGATTCGTACGACCTTGGCGACAGCATGCTGATGGTCGCCACCGACCGCATCTCCGCATTCGATGTGGTGCTGCCGTGCGGCATCCCCTACAAGGGAGCCGTGCTGAACCAGATCTCCGCCTTCTGGTTCGAAAAAACAGAACACATCATCCCTAACCATGTAATTAAAGTTATCGAGGACGCCGACTGGCTCAACGAGATGTACGGAAAACGCGCATGCCAC
>JAPKZL010000210.1 GCA_026393795.1 Candidatus Aminicenantes bacterium
CAAGAAGAACCTATGAGGGAGCTTTCCATCATGCGATGAACCGCGGATATGAGGGGAAGCCGATTTTCAGGTCAGCAGCTGATAAGAAGTTCTTTTTGGCTTTGCTGGGAAGGATACAGCCCCTGACCAAGATCCGCATCCTGGCTTATTGCGTGCTGGACAATCACTACCACCTGGTGATTCAGAATGTATCCGGCAGGATGTCGGATTTCTTCAAGCAATTGAACGGTCAATATGCCGTGTATTACCGGAAACGGCACGGCGGTCGGGGCTATGTCTTTCAAGATCGTTTCAAATCCATGCTGATACAGGATGATGCCTATCTGATGATCGCAATCGCCTATGTGCTCGGTAACCCAGTGGCGGCAAAAGTGGTCGCTAGTTTTATTGAATATCCATGGTTCAGCGCCCAACTCTATTTCGGTCAAGACCGGTGTAACGCGGTTGATTGCGGGTACGTGGAGGAATTATTCGTGAGTCGGGACGAATTGCACAGGTTCGTAATGGATACGGACCTCGATGAACTGCCCACGGTTCGCTCGGAACTTGGTCAAATTATCGGCGGCGAAGAATTTGTTCCAAAGGCTCTGGCTTTGGCGGATCGGCGATCAGGAAGGGAGAGTATTGAGCGGCGACGGGTCCGCGATAAGCATTTTGAATCGCCGGAAAAGGTTCTTCAAGAGTTTGAAAAGGAGCACAGCATCAAAATAGCGGGATTGAATATTCAAGCTTACTCCGGGAAGAGGATGAGAGCTGAGTTGCTCGTTCATCTCAAAGAGCGTGCGGGAATGACCTATCGGGAAATCGTGAAACTGGATCCCTTTGCAGGTTTGGAGCTGAATAGTTTGGGATGCCTATACCGCCGTGCGCGCTTGAAGTTTCCTTTGTGGGGAGAATAATGTCAAGAATACAAGAACCGTCCCTCTTGCTGCTTCTGCTCAAGAATACAAGAACCGTCCCTCTTGCTGCTTCAAGAACCGTCCCTCTTGCTGCTTTTGGCAGGCGGCGCAGAAGGGACTCCGTCCCCGGTTCCCTTGCTATTTCAGTAAAAGTTCCTTAAAATCTAGCATCACTACGCCGAGGTCCCCCGAGGCGTCTAGTGATGCTACGCCGAGCTCCTGCGAGGCGTCTAGCATCACTAAATGCTTCGGAAGACCTCAGCAAAGTGATGCTAGGAGGTGCGCATGTTGGATTTGGCAATGCCTTTTGGAATTATTGTTTTGGTTATTTGTATGTTGGGGATCCGCATCGTGTCGCAATGGCAGAGCGGGGTTGTTTTTCGCCTGGGGAAATTTGTCAGGCAGATCACGCCCGGGTTGAATATCATAATCCCCGTTCTGGAATACGTGAGACGTGTGGATATGCGTGTCCGCACCATGGATGTCATACCCCAGGAGATCATGACCAAGGATTCGGTCCCGGTCAAGATCGACGCCGTGGTCTATTACAAGATCTTCGATGCGCCGAAGTCGATCATCGCGGTCGAGAATTTCAGCATGGCCTCCACCTTGCTGGCCCAATCCAAGCTGAGGGATGTCCTGGGCAAATATGACCTGGATACCCTGCTGTCCAACAAGGACCAGATCGGCAAGGAAGTATTGGTGGAATTGCAGGGGCCGACAGATGATTGGGGGATCAATATCATCAGCGTCGAGATCAAGAATATCGAGTTGCCGGACAATATGAAGCGCGCCATGGCCAAGGAATCCGAGGCTGTCCGCGAGAAACGCTCGCGATTGGTCAAAGCCTCGGCGGAAGAGGAAGCCAGTAAAAAGTTTACCGACGCCGCCAAAACGATGGAAGCGTCTCCCAATGCCCTGATGTTAAGACAGCTGCAAACCTGGCAGGAGATCGGCGCCGAACAAAACAGCCTGATTGTCCTTGTACCTACTGAATTTGCTTCAATTGCAAAAAAATTGCAGGATAGTAAATAAAACAACAGCGGAGCGCCTAAGAGCGACGAGGGAAAAAGGCATTTGGGGACGGTGCCCCCTGTGCGGACTTCGCTTGCAAATTTGCATTTAAAAAAGTTGAAAGGAACGCGAGAGTTAAAATACGGGGGAATCGCCAGATTGCCCGAGTTCGCCGGCGTCAGGATGAACTCGCTTGGATCGATGTACCGTCATGAAAAAAGTGGAAGATCATGATTTGTGCATATAAACAAGCACCGTCCCTGGAGTGTCTGGTTCGCTAAGTCTTCCTTGACAGGTTTTAGAAAAAAGCGTAGCCTGAACGCTGCAAAAGCTGCCGCTGTATTTTAAGCAGGCAGAACAATTTCTCATAATTTAGAGGAGGTAGCAGAGGATGAAAACCAACATGTTTATGGGGCGCGACTGGATCGACGCTGAAATTGATTACGGCAAGGAGGAGTGGGAGACGCTGATCGACGTGGCGCTCGAGCTCAAACGGCGCCATGCGCTGCGTGACGACCAATCCGGCATTCTTAAAGGCAAAACCCTGTTCACCATGTTCTTCAACCAATCGCTGCGCACCCGCTCCACATTCGCCGCGGGCATTCAGCAGCTCGGCGGATTTCATGTAGACCTGGAACCCGGCAAAACGTATACGCCGGCAAGAAAGGGTTATGATATCCCGTATCAAACAGAAAGAATCAAGGACGTCGCCGAAATGCTGTCCCGCGTCGGCGATGCGATCGCCATCAGGATGTATGGCCCCCCGGCCATGTGGCGTTACGGCTTTGCCAATGCCACGATGAAGGAATTCGCGCAATTCGCGGGAATCCCCATTATCAACATGGAATGCGACAAGTTCCATCCCACGCAGGCGCTGGCTGATTTGATCACCGTCAAGGAAAAGTTCGGCACTTTCAAAGGACTCAACCTGACCATGTCGTTTGCCTATTCGGGGTCAATCGAAAAACCGCGCGCCGTGCCGCAAAGCGTCGTTCTGGCGGCGACCAAAATGGGGATGAATGTGACGTTGGCGCATCCCGAGGGCTACGAGCTGGACCAGAAGATCATCGACCAATGCCAAGCGTTCTCCAAGCAGACCGACGGTTCTTTCAAGATCATCAACAATTTCGACGAGGGCTTCAAGGGCGCGCACATCGTTTATCCCAAGGCCTGGGGCGCGCATACCTGCTTCAATTACGCCGACGAAAACGGCAAGGTTTTCAAGGCAGCGGATCACGCGGAAGCAAAGCGGGTCAATGAAGCCGCAAAAAATTGGCGGACCACCGCCAAGCAGATGGCGCTGGTCGATAAGCAGGGGATTTACATGCATTGCCTTCCGGCCGACCGGTCGCAGGAAGTGGACGATGACGTGATCGACGGTCCGCGGTCAGTCGTCATCGACGAGGCGGAAAACAGGCTGCATGCCCACAAGGCGATCATGGCCATGATCATGGGCGGACGTTTATAGTATCTCCGGGGCATTGAGGTCAGGTCTCCAGGTTCCAGAAATCAAGTTATGAAACCATCCGGGTAAGATAGGGGAGCCGTCCCCAATTCTCCCCATTTGCCTTTCCGGCCCTTTTGCTGTATAATGATCATCAAGGTGCCCCCCATGTTTCAACCTTTCCTGAACGACCCCGATGTTTTTCCTTCCGATTCCGTCCTCTCCCAGCCACTTGGCCGCTCCAAGCCCGCCTGGGACGCTTTCATGTCGCTGCTGAAAAACGATTACCCGCAAATGTCGGTTGATTGGCGCTACTACAGCGACGGCAGGACCTGGCTTTGCAAGGTGACGCAGAAAGCCGATACCATTTTCTGGATATCGGCTTGGGACAAGTTCTTCAAAATTTCGTTCTATTTCACCGCCAAGGCCGAAGCCGCCATCAGCGCCAGCACGCTGGTCCCCGGGCTGAAGTATTCCTTCCTCCACCCCAAGGGCCGGTGCTCGCTCCGGCCGGTTACCACCGAAGTGAGAAAAAAAACCGACCTGAAGCCAATCAAGGAACTGATCGAGATTAAGTTGAAATTGAAATAATTTTGCTTTTATCTGTTATCATGGCCGCGGACAACCGGGTTGAAGTTAACGGTGATGAAACTGCTGGTACTGGCTGATATCGATGATTTTCGCTGGCTGGGCGGCAACGGCCGGGCCGACGTACTGCTGGCCCTGGGCGATGTGGCCGACGCGGTGATCCTGCAGGCGGCGGAAGCCTGGCATTGCCCGGCCGTGCTGGCGGTCAAGGGCAACCACGATACGGACGCCCCTTTCCCGGCGCCCATCCTCGACCTGCATTTGCAAACCGTCGATCTGGGGGGTTTAAGCTTCGGCGGCCTGAACGGCTGCCTGCAGTATAAGCCGCGCGGTTTTTTCCTCTATGAGCAGGAAGAGATCGAGGCGTATCTGCAAACCTTTCCGACCGTGGATATCTTCATTTCCCACAACTCGCCGCGCCGGGTGCACGACCGTGAAGATGGGATGCATACCGGTTTCAGCGGTCTGAACCACTACATCGAACGCGCAGCGCCGCGCCTGCTCCTGCACGGCCACCAGCACCGGAACTGCGAAACGGCGCTGGAGCGCACCCGCGTGGTCGGCTGCTTCGGCTGGCGGGCGATCGAGATCCTTCCTTAGATTGCTCCCCAACATTATGATAATTCAAGACCTGCCCCTAATTTCCGTTGTTTATTTATCTCTTGCCGGGAAAATGCTTCTCGAGGAATTTCAGCAGCGTTTGCGAATACTCGGCGTCCTTTTCGGGCTCAATGAAGGATTCGGTGATGAAATGGCGGTCCCCATCGCGCACGAATGTTTCCACATGCCCCGGGGCGCTCCGCCGGAGCCTTTCAAAGTTGGCAAACAGGACCTGGGAGTCTCCCCGGCTGTGCATCAGCAACGCCGGCCTCTTGCCCAACTTCGCGATCTCGTTTTTGGGGCTGACCCGCCAGCCGTTCACTCCGAATTTTATCGAAGCCGCCAGTATCGAGAACGGTTTTACGATCTTGGCCAAAAGGACCGGAGCTTGCGCCGACATGCCTTCATAGAAGACATCCTGCCAGGAGGAATAGGCCGAAAGGCTTATCAGGCCGTCAATTCCGGCGATCTCGCCGATGGAGTTGATGGCGCTCGCTCCTCCCATTGACAGGCCGAAGACCACGATCGGGACATCCTTATAGGCCGCCTGGGCTCTTATCCATTCCACAACCGCCCGGGCGTCACGATACTCCTTGTAGCCCAGACAGATGACGTCGCCGCCGCTGGCTCCGTGCGCGCGCATGTCCAAAAGCACGGTGGCGTAGCCATGCTCTCTGAAAAAGCGGGCATGCCCGAAAAACGCGGTCACGGAAGGGTTATGTATTCCGGACAGGCAGACGATCACCGCTTTGGGATCATCTGTCCCGACTTCATGGACCGCGATCCGCAGCCCGTCTTCGGTCGTGACGAAGAACGGCTTGGCAATGATCCCGAAGTCGGCCGCGGACCAGACCTCGTCAAAGTCAACATGCCTGTCGACCATCGGGTGCATCACGGCAAAGGGGATATAGGTGAAAAGCGCGATCAGCAATACGATAATAATGGCCGCCGCCTTGAGAATGACTTTCTTTTTTCTGCTCTTTTCCATGTCGACCCATAGTGCAGCAAATCGGTCCCGGATGTCAAGGCTCTGAGCATTTGGCATTTGGGGACGGCGCTTGACTTGGTGATCCTGATAGCCCGGCGTTCAGTGATTTTTTAACAGGGTCCCGAGCTGCCGGCAACAGGAGGGGCAGAAGCGGCCGTCGGAGCGGTCGACGATACGGATGGTGCCGCGGGCGTCTTCCATCAAGCAGCCGGGGGTGGGGCAATGCAGCAGGCCGAAGGTGTGAGCCAGCTCGTGCAGGACTACCCGCTCTAAGCGCTGAAGAAAAAGTTCCCTGGATGCCCGGCCGTGCCTCAGGCGAAAGGAAGTCTGGAAGCCTGGGGACGGACGGTGAAAATGTGAAAAAGATTAAGCGACACTCATACCAAGTCTTAGTTGAATTCATTGGCCAAGCTGTACAAGGATGCCCGGAAACGAATCGCCGGCAAAAAAAGCTAAAGTCACAAAGTCAAGCACCGTCCCCAATTCCCATCTTCGTCCCCAATTCCCCTCTTAGCCACTTAGCCAAATTCACTAATTTTCTTGACATTTCAAATAATGATCTTTAAAATGCAAATATGGGGAAAAATGGCTAAGCTAAGCGTATTTTTCGATACATTAAATGATTTTATCAGGGAGGATAAAACGTGAGTGCCAACCGCCGAATTTACGAAATGTCTTTACGCCAGATTGGCCTGATTTCAATTCTGGCTTTTTTGACGATCGCCTCGGGTCAATGGAATCTGCACGCCGCGCAGCCGTCATCTGACCAAGCGCTCCTGGGCAGGGTTTGGCGCGTCACGGAATACGGAGGTTGGACGGCCACTTGGACGCGTCGCGGCGACAGCCTCGTTTTCGATGGCGTTTGGTTCAACGGCAGCCAGAAAGTGACCGGAATGCTTGCGATGGCGGTTCAGGGCCGCGTGGTACGAATCCAGAGCCGTCAGCAAACCAACGGTTATGATGTCGATTATGAGGGTACGCTTTCCCTGGATGGGCGCAGTATCCAGGGGACTCTCAAGGTTTTAGG
>JAPKZL010000211.1 GCA_026393795.1 Candidatus Aminicenantes bacterium
TTTCAACCGCATCATCATCCAGCAGTGGAGCAACAAACCGGGACCATACCCCGTCTGGCGGCTGGCGCAAAAACCATCGGTGGCCACGCTGAACGAGTAAAATCCATATGCTGGAAAACCTGAGCAACCGCTTGAACAAGGTGCTGCGCTTTCTCAGGGGCGAGGTGCAGATCACCGAGGAGAACATGCAGCAGGCCTTGAAGGAGATCCGGCTGTCGCTGCTCGAAGCCGACGTCAACTTCAAGGTGGTCAAGAAATTCGTCGAAGCCATCAGGGCCAAGGCCATGGGCCGCGAGATCCATGAAAGCCTGAACCCCAGCCAGCAGGTGATCCGCATTGTCCAGCAGGAGCTGGTGGCCATGCTGGGTTCGGAGAACAGAGAATTGAACAAGGCCCCGGTCAAGCCGGCATTCATCATGCTGGTCGGCCTGCAGGGGTCGGGCAAGACGACCACGGCCGGAAAACTGGCCTTGCACCTGAAAAACCTGGATAAAAGTTCGCTCCTCTGTACGCTGGACCTGAAGCGCCTGGCGGCCGGGGAACAGCTGGCGATCATCGCCGGCGAGATCGGCGTCAATTATTTCGCACCCGCCGGCCATGAGCTGGCCGACATGACGCGCGAACTGAAAAAAAACGCCTCCGCCCACGGCTACGATTACGTCATCGTCGACACGGCCGGCCGCCTGCACATCGATGAGGAATTGATGGCCGAGCTGGGCGCGGTCAAGGAAATGCTGCAGCCGACCGAAGTCATCTTCGTGGCCGACGCCCTGACCGGCCAGGACGCGGTCAATTCGGCCCTTAGTTTCTCGGAGAAAATCGGCATCGATTCGCTGATCCTGAGCAAGCTCGACGCCGACGCGCGCGGCGGCGCCGCCCTGTCCGTGGTCAGCGTCACCGGCAAGCCGATCAAGTTCATCGGCAGCGGCGAAAAACTGGCCGACCTGGAAAAATTCTACCCCGAACGCCTGGCGGCGAAGATCCTGGGCATGGGCGACATGCTGACCCTGATCGAGAAGGCGGAAAAGGATTTCGATCACAAGCAGGCTGAGGTCTTGTCGCGGCGGCTGCTGGCCGACGAATTCAGCCTCGATGATTTTTTAAGCCAGCTGCGCCAGATCCAGAAAATGGGCTCCATGGACGACCTGATGGGCATGCTCCCCAACCTGGGGTTCAAGGGCAACATGGCCGACGTCCATGTCGACGAAAAACGGATCCGCCACCTGGCCGCCGTCATCGAGTCCATGACCGCCAAGGAGAAACAGAACCCCAAAATCATCGACGGCCGCCGGCGTTTGCGCATTTCCCGCGGCTCGGGCCGACCCGTTTCCGAGGTCAATCAGGTTCTGAAAAGCTATACCGAGATGAAAAAGAACTTCAAAAAACCGTTTTTCAGGAAGATTTTGAAAAAATTTGACAATTTTTCCAAAATGATGTAAATTTGGGTTTCCGCAAGTCTGACAAAGGAGCACATTTCATGGTTGTTATTCGCTTGACGAGGTTCGGAGGAAAAAAGGAGCCCTATTACCGCATCGTGGCTGTAGACCGGGAAAAACCCCGGGAAACAAAATATATTGAATTAATTGGTACATACAATCCCCTGGTCGAACCGGCGCAGATCAAAATCGATTTCGAGAAATACAATCGCTGGCTTAAGCAAGGCGCCCAACCATCGGTCACCGTCAAATCGCTGGTTAAAAAAGTAAATACAGCAAAACAAGGAGGACAACGTGAAACAACTAGTTGAAATGGTATGCAAAGCGTTGGTTGACAATCCGGATCAAGTTGTCGTAACTCAAATCGACGGGGAACAGACCACGATTTTGGAACTGCGCGTGCACCAGTCCGACCTCGGCAAGGTAATCGGCAAGCAGGGCCGGACGGCCCGGGCCATGCGCACCATCCTGGCCGCCGCCGGCATGAAACAGAAAAGGCGTTACAACCTGGAAATAATCGAAAATTTCGATCAACCACAGCAGTGATCGGTTTTGGTTTGTTTCGGCAGAATTTTACGGACGCGAGGGATTAAAGGGGAAGTGGTTGTCAGTCTTTCCCCAGGCATAGTTTTACCGGGAGAGGGAATTTCGGTTGAATTGCGGTCGAGCAAATACGTCCGCCCGCAAAAAATCACCGCCATCACGTCGTCGGGGAACGATGCCATCGTCGCCTTCGCCGGCGTCGATTCCATTCATGAGGCGTTGAAAATCGTCGGTTACTCCCTGTATGGCGATTTGCCGGTCGTGAAAGCAAAGCGGCAGGCCAGCGTGCTCGGCTTCGCTGTTTTCGACGGCCAGGGCAACCGCTGGGGGAAGGTCAAAGCCCAGCCGCAGTACTCGCTCAACCAGTTGCTCGAGGTTGAAGACGACCAGACCGGCGAGATCTTCTATGTGCCCTGGCATGACAGCATTGTACGAAAAGTAGACCGCCGCGCCAAAAGCATCATCATCGACCCTCCCGATGGGCTGCGGGACCTGAACCGGTGAAATTTTCCGTCATCACCATCTTTCCCGAAATGATCAGGAATTTCCTGCGCTACGGGCTGCTCGACAAGGCCATCCAGAGCGGCCGCATCGTTGTCGACGTCCATGACTTACGCGAATTCAGCCGCAACAAGCACCGCAAGGTGGATGACCGCCCGCTGGGCGGCGGCCCGGGCATGGTGCTCATGCCCGATCCGCTGTTTTGCGCCGTCGAAGCGATCCGAAAAAGCCAGCCGGGGCGGGTGATTCTCTTTTCCGCCTACGCCCCCATCCTCAAGCAGAGGAAAATCAAATCCCTGGCCAAGGAGGAGCATTTGATCCTGATCTGCGGCCGCTACGAAGGGGTCGATCAGCGGGCCATCGACCAGCTGGTGGACGAGGAGATTTCTTTGGGCGAATACGTGCTGATGGGCGGTGAGATCGCGGCCGAAGCGCTGCTGGAGTCGGTCAGCCGCATGATCCCCGGCGTGGTCGGCAACCCGGAATCGGTCACGGGCGATTCTTTTTATCGGGAGGATCAATACGCTTTCCCGCAGTACACGCAGCCGCGCCTCTACCGCGACCTGGCGGTCCCGGAAACGCTGCTTTCCGGCAACCACAAGCAGATCGGGCAATGGCGGCTGAAGAACAGAAAAACAAGGAGAAAGGAAAATGAAAAAAATAGTTGAATGCGTGCCTAATTTTTCCGAGGGCCGCGACGCCGGCGTCATCGAGCAGATCAGCGCCGAAATAAAAAAAACGCCCGAAGTCGAGCTGCTCGACGTCGATCCCGGCCGCGACACCAACCGCACGGTGGTGACGTTCGCCGGCAGCCCGAACGGGGTCGTGGAAGCCGCTTTCCAGGCCATCAAGAAGGCCGCCGAATTGATCGACATGTCCAAGCACAGCGGCGCCCATCCGCGCATGGGCGCCACCGATGTCTGCCCGTTCGTGCCGGTGGCCGGGGTGACCATGGCCGAGTGCGTCGAGATCGCCAAAAAACTGGGCCGGAGAGTGGGCGAGGAGCTATCCATCCCGGTGTATCTGTACGAAGAGGCGGCCGCCTGCGAGGAGCGCCGGAGCCTGGCTTACATCCGGGAAGGCGAATACGAAGGTCTGGCTGAAAAACTCAAGAAAAAGGAATTCAAGCCCGATTTCGGCAAGGCCGTTTTCAACCGCACGGCCGGGGCCACGGTCATCGGCGCCCGCGAGTTCCTGATCGCCTACAACGTCAACCTCAACACCCGCAACGTCAAGCTGGCCAAGGAGATCGCCAACCGCATGCGCGAAAAGGGCTATACGGTCAAGAATCCCGAAAACGGCGAAAAACAAACCGTCCCCGGCACGCTCAAGTCCGTGCGCGCCGTGGGCTGGTACATCCCCGAGTACCAGATGGCGCAGATCTCGGTCAACCTGCTCAATTACAACGTCACGCCGCTGCACCGCGTCTTCGAGGAGGCGGAGCGGCTGGCGGCCGAGTTCGGCGTGCGAGTCACCGGCAGCGAACTGGTGGGCCTGATCCCGCTGGAAGCCATGCTCCAGGTCGGTCGGTACTACCTGCGCCAGCAGGGCGGCTGCCTCGGCGTCGGTGAGAAGGAACTGGTGCGCACCGCCGTGCAGAGCCTGGGCCTGGCCGAGATTTCCCCGTTCAAGCCCGAGCACAAGATCATCGAATACCGCTTCCGAAAACTCGGCCCCCTGGCCGCCATGAACCTGGTCGATTTCTGCGCCGAGCTGGCTTCCGATTCCCCGGCTCCAGGCGGCGGCAGCATCGCCGCCCTGAACGGCGCCCTGTCCGCCGGTTTGAGCGCCATGGTCTGCAACCTGACCTTCGCCAAGAAAGGCTACGAACAGGTGCGCAGCGAGATGGAGATCGTGGCCGAAAAGGCCCAGCCGCTGAAGGATTTCTTCATCGAAGCCATCGACAAGGACACCGAGGCCTTCAACCGCCTCATGGCCGCCTTCGCCCTGCCCAAGAAGAGCGACGAAGAGAAGAAGGCCCGCCAGGATGCCATCGATGAAGCCACCAAGGGGGCTACCTTGATCCCCTTCTCGGTCCTGGAAAAATCGCGGACCGCGGCCGAGCTGGCCCTGGTCGCAGCCATGAAAGGGAACCGCAACTCGCTTTCCGACTCCGGCGTGGCCGGGCTGACCGCCGCCGTATGCGCTGAGGGAGCGCTGTACAATGTCCTGATCAACACCCAGGAAATGGCCGCCGGCTCTTTCCGCAGCGAGACCCGCGTCCAGGCGCGCAACATGTGCGCGGCGGTGCTGGAAACCGTCGCCAAGATCAAGGCGGTCATGGACAAGGGGTTTGCGGATTAGTTGGAAATCCAAGACTGGCCTTGGTGTACGGTAAACGGTGTACGGTGTACGGCTGCAATCCATGGACCAAAAGCCAGGGGTAGGGGTTCAATAAAAGACCGATTGGGATCGTATTGAACCCCTACAATTGCAGAAGAAAATCTTTTTTTATATGTTTTGGAAATTGGGATTTGAATCAGGTGGTTGGCTGAAAAGTCCGCCCCTGAGGGAGGAATTATGAAACACGAGCGTTTGTTGTGGATATGGTTTGTGGTCGTCTTACTGGCTACTGCGGCCTGGGCGGCGGAAGACAACGCGTTGGACATGCTGCCTATCGGCCGCTCGCCGCAGCGCCTCGCTACGGCGGCGCTGCCGGCCGGCAAGATCATGGATGCGGCCGTCGGCCGGGAGATCGACCTGCCCGGCCTGATCCGGCAGAATCTCGGCCGCGATGTTTTCATCATCGGCGAGTACCACGACAGCCACGCCTGCCATCTCTGGCAGAAGGAGTTCATTGAAGCGCTGGCCAAAGCGCATCCGCGCCTGCTGGTGGGGTTCGAATTTTTCAATCGCAACGACGACCCGGCCCTGGACCTTTACCTGGGCGGGAAGATCGACGAAGCCGAGCTGCTGCGGCAAACCGGCTGGTACGCCCGCAACGGCATGAACTACGCCTACACGCGCCTGGTGCTGGAAACGGTGAAAAAGCTGGGCCTGAAAGCGGTGGGTTTGAACGTCCCGCGCGAGCTGGTCAGCCGGGTGGCCAAGCGCGGCTTCGCCTCGCTGTCGGCCGAAGAGCAGGCCATGTTTCCCGGCGTCGGCCGCACCGACCCCGAACATGAATATTACGTGCGCAGCACCCTGGGCGAATTCGCCGTGCAGGTGCCGTTATGGTTCCAGAACGTTTATGTCGCCCAGAAGTGCTGGGATACGGTTATGGCCGAGTCGATGCGCCTGGCGCTGGCGCGGCCCGGGTTCCGCGGCACCAAGGGCGTGATTATCGCCGGCAGCGCCCACGTGGCCTACGGCTTGGGCATCCCCTGGCGCTACCGGCTGCGCGATAAAAAGGCGCGCATCTTGACCCTGGTGCCGGTGACCGTCGTTGCCAAGAAAGCGGGGGGCGGCGCCGAGGAAAACCCGATGGTCAAGGCCCTGGCCGGACAGCTGCCGCCCGCCGCCATCTTTTCGCGCGGCCTTGCCGACATGGTCTTTGCCGTGGCCGCCGAGGACAAGCCCTATTTTGCCGACGCCGGTTTCGGCGGCAGAATGAACGGCGACGGGCTGTACGAAGTGGCCAGCGTCGGGAAGGAAAGCCCGGCCGAGAAAGCGGGCCTGGGGGTAGGCGACCTTGTTCTAGCCGTCGATGGCGTGCCGGTCAAATCGCTGGAAGCCCTGCGCCTGATCCTGGCCCAGAAAAATTGGAACGACTCTTTTGAATTAGAGATCAGGAAAAAAATAGTACTATCGAAGGATTTGGAAAATAAATAATATAAAAATACGTGTAGGGGTTCATGTAGGGGTTCAATAAAGTCACAGTATGGTTTCAGCAAGCTTTATAATCTGCTGAAACCATATAGTGTGACTATACTAACATTAGATGTTTTTGGCGACTTTCTGAATGGCCAAAAACATAGTGTTAGTAAAATCTCATTTGATCTCGTATTGAACCCCTACATTTGATCTCGTATTGAACCCCTACGTTGTAAAATATTTTTCAGGATTTGGAATTTTCCGCACCGTCGTCGCGACCGGGGAAGATGCGGTCGACCAGCAGCAGCAGGACCAGGAAAACGGCCATGAAGGCGAAGAGCGCCAGCATCCCTTTTCCGGTTACGGCGAGGGCTTGCTTGAATATCCGCAACACGCTTTCCGACATATCATCCTCCGTTAGTGGACCAGGGCCAGGATCAGCCCGCCGGCCAGGACCGAACCGATCTGCCCCGAAACGTTGGCGCTGACCGCGTACATCAGCAGGTAGTTGGACGGGTCCTCCTTTTGGCCCATGGTATGGATTACCCGCGCCGACATGGGGAAGGCCGAGATCCCGGCCGCCCCGATCATCGGATTGACCTTTTTTTTCAAGAAGACGTTGATCAGCTTGGCGAAGAGCACGCCGCCGGCGGTGTCGAAGACGAACGCGCAGAGCCCCAGGCCGATGATGAACAGGGTGGAGGTCTGCAGGAAGCGCTCGGCGGTCATGGTCGAGGCGATGGTGATGCCCAGCAGCAGGGTGACCAGGCTGGCTGCCATCCATGCGGATCATCCGTTCGCGCCGGCTGGTCAACAGCCGGATCACCGGCGGCTGGATGATGGGCACCAGCGACATGTAGGAATACGCCGCCACCGATATCGGGCCCAGCAGGTTGCGGGCGAAGCGGCTGGCCACGTAGATCGAGGTGGGGCCGTCGGCCGAGCCGATGATGCCGATGGCCGCGGCCTCCTTCAGGCCGAAGCCGAACAGGGTGGCTGCCATCATGGTGAAAAAGATGCCGAATTGGGCGGCGGCGCCGAAGAGGAGCAGGATCGGCTTGCGGAACAGCGGGCTGAAGTCGATCATGGCGCCGATGGCCACGAAGATCAGCAGCGGGAATATCTCGGTCAGGATGCCGGCGCGAAAAAAAATGGACAGCGCCCCGGCGACCTGGCGGCCGCCCTCGAACTGGTCAAGGACCGACGAGAAGGGGATGTTGACCAGGATGGTGCCGAAGCCGATGGGCAGCAGCAGGGCCGGCTCGTATTCCTTTTTGATGGCCAGGTAGATCAGAACGCCGCCGATGGCCATCATCAGCAGCTGTTTCCAGGTGATGGCCGTGAAGCCGATGAACAAACCTTCCATTTTTTGCCTCGCTTCAATTTTTCATGCTACATGTTTTCAGCGCCCCTGTCAACGCATTCCCGGCCCGGGAAAGGCAGTCCGGCTTGACACGGATTTCACGCTTGCATTTTTTTTTCCAGACATATAGAATGTCAGGGAGCGAAAAAAGAAATATCCAACTTTTCTTTTTGCGTGAAATTTTCTGGACAAATCAAACAGGAGTGTGAAAGATGAAAATTGGCAAACGGATGGTTTGGTTGGCGGCGGTGTTGATGATCGGCGGCGCGTTGGCATGCGGCGGTGGGGGCAAGTACGGCGCAGCCAAGGACCTGATCAACAAGCAGATCACGATGATGAATAACTATGCCGACGCCATGGAGAAGGCGGGGAACGCCCAGGACGTGGCCGCGGCGCTGAACGCCTACGCCGAAGCCTCCAAGGACCTGGCCCCGGACATTCAAAAAGTCCAGGAGCAGTTCCCGGAGATGAAGCAGCAGGCGGAGCCGCCGGCGGAGCTGAAGGCGGAGATGGACAAGTTGAAGGAAGTCATGGGCCGCATCATGTCGGCCTCGATGAAAGCCGCCCAATACATGTCCGACCCCGTAGTCCAGGAAGCCCAGAAAAAGCTCGGCGAAGCCATGGCTGGCAATAAGTAAAAATTGTAGTCACACTAGATGGTTTCAGCCAACTATGGAACTTGCTGAAACCATAGTGTGACTATTGAACCCCTACCAGAGCGCCTGTCCGCTATATTTTTTCCATCGCCAGGGTTCCCGCGTGCCTGACCGAGCCTCAGCGCAGGCATTTGACCGCCGGGGTTTTCTATGTTAAAAAGAAAACTAAAATGGAGGCACGATGGCGCTCGAAAAAAAACTGCTTGACCTGGTGACGCGCAAGGAAAAAGGCCGCCTGGCCGGCGGCTCGAAGCGGATCGCCAGCCAGCATGAGAAAGGCAAGTACACGGCGCGCGAGCGGGTCGAGAAGATACTGGACCCGGGCAGCTTCGAGGAATTCGACATGTTCGTCACCCACCGCTGCACGGATTTCGGCATGGAGAAGAACCAGCCCCTGACCGACGGCGTGATCACCGGCTACGGCACCATCGCCGGACGGCTGGTCTTCATTTTTTCCCAGGACTTCACCATCTTCGGCGGCTCGCTCTCCAAGGCTTACGCCGAGAAGATCGTCAAGGTCATGGAGATGGCGGCCAGGGTGGGGGCCCCGGTCATCGGCATCAACGACTCGGGCGGGGCGCGCATCCAGGAAGGGGTCGATTCGCTCGCCGGCTACGCCGACATCTTCCTGCGCAACGTGCTCTACTCGGGGGTGGTGCCGCAGATATCGCTGGTCCTCGGCCCCTGCGCCGGCGGCGCCGTTTACTCGCCGGCCATCACCGATTTCATCCTGATGGTGGAGAAGAACTCCTACATGTTCCTGACCGGCCCCAAGGTGGTCAAGCAAGTGACCCAGGAGGACGTGACCACCGAGCAGCTCGGCGGCAGCAGCGTCCATGCCACAAAGAGCGGCGTGGCCCACCTGACCTACGCCAGCGAGGACGCTTGTTTTGACGGCTTGCGCAAGCTCCTCTCCTTCCTGCCCCAGAACAACGCCGTTGCCGCGACCTGCCAGGAAAACAGCGATCCGCTGGACAGGCTGGAAACCAAGCTGAACGACGTGGTCCCGGAAAACCCCAACAAGCCCTACAACATGAAGGAGATCATCACCCTGGTGGTCGACCACCGCGATTTCTTCGAGACCCAGCCCCTCTATGCCGCCAACATCATCACCGGTTTCGCCCGCTTGAACGGCAGGGCCGTCGGCATCGTCGCCAACCAGCCCAACGTCATGGCCGGCGTGCTCGACAACGCCGCCTCGATCAAGGCCGCCCGCTTCGTCCGCTTCTGCGACGCCTTCAACATCCCGCTGGTCGTTTTCGAGGACGTCCCCGGCTTCATGCCCGGGACCAGCCAGGAATACAACGGCATCATCCGCAACGGCGCCAAGCTCCTCTATGCCTTCGCCGAGGCCACGGTGCCCAAGGTCACCGTCATCGTGCGCAAGGCCTACGGCGGCGCCTACTGCGTCATGAATTCCAAGCACATCCGCGGCGACGTCAACCTGGCCTGGCC
>JAPKZL010000212.1 GCA_026393795.1 Candidatus Aminicenantes bacterium
CTTCAGCCCGCACATCACCCTGGGGCGCAACAAGTCCCGCGGCGATTTCAAGGAGCTTTTCGCGCTGCTGGCCGAAAAAAACGACCTTTTCCTGGCCGAATGCCGGGCATCATCCTTCCAGCTTTTCAGCAGCCGGCTGACCCCGGCCGGGCCGCTCTACAAGGTTTTAGAGGAGTTTCCCCTTGAGCAGCCATGAAATCTCGTTTTTAGTCCTTTCCTACCTGCTGGGCTCCATCCCCTTCGGTTATCTGGTCTTTTATTTCAGCGAAGGCAAGGACATCCGCAGCCAGGGCAGCGGCAACATCGGCGCCACCAACGTGCTGCGCAGCAAGGGCAAGCTGGCCGGGTTGCTGACCCTGGCCTTGGATATCCTGAAGGGCGCCCTGCCGGTGCTCTACGGCCGGTCCCATTTCGATTTGCCCTGGTTTGTGCTGTTGGGCGCCCTAGCCGTACTGTTGGGCCATGTGTTTCCGGTTTTCCTGAAGTTTCGCGGCGGCAAGGGGGTCGCTTCCCTGGTCGGCGTTTTTCTGGTTTTTTATTTTCCCGCCCTGCTCGTTTTCTTGGCGGTTTTTTTGCTGGTGCTGAGACTGACGCGCTTCGTGTCGCTGGCTTCGCTGCTGGGGACAACGGCGTTGTTCTTCAGCATCCTGTTCACCCAGGTAGCCGAAGTTGCCATGGTGGTCTTCGCCATGCTGCTGCTGATCGTTTTCCGGCATCGCGCCAACATCCAGCGCCTGCTGGCGGGCAATGAGCTTAAATTCAGTTTGAAGAAAAATGGATAACATCCTGGTCGTCGGCGGCGGTTCCTGGGGCACGGCCTTCGCCGACTATCTGGCCCGGCTCGGCAAAAAGGTGAAGCTCTGGGTGCGGGAAAAGGAGATCATTACCTCCATCCTCGAGCAACGGGAAAACACCGTTTTTCTGCCCGGCGTTCCGTTGGCGGCCGGGCTGGAGCCAGTGGCCGACCTGGAGGCGGAAACTAGCCGGGCTGGCACGCTGATCCTGGCGGTGCCGTCCAAGTTTGTCCGCGCCATCATGCAGCGCCTTAAGGAGGCGCGCCCGGACGGACAGGTGCTGATCAATCTGACCAAGGGCTTCGAGTCCGATTCGCTCAAGACCATGTCGGAGGTTGCGGCCGAGGTTTTTGGCCCCGGTATCGCGGCATGCTGGAGCACCCTGTCGGGCCCTTCGTTCGCCCGCGAGCTGGCCGGCCAGCACCCGACGGCCGTGGTCGCCGCTTCCGCCAACGAGGCGCTGCTCAAGAAAATCCAGAGCGGTTTTTCCTCCGCCGTCCTGCGCATCTACCGCACCGATGACCTGAAGGGGCTGGAAGTCGCCGGTTCGCTCAAGAACGTGATGGCCATCGCGGCCGGGATGGTCAACGGGCTCGGCTACGGCACCAACACCACGGCGGCGCTGGTGACCAGGGCCAACATGGAAATATCCCGGCTGGGGCTCAAGCTGGGCGCACGGGCCGAAACCTTCTGGGGGCTGGGCGGCATCGGCGACCTGATGCTGACCTGCTTCGGCAGCCTGTCGCGCAATTTTCAATTGGGCCGGAAAATCGCCCTGGGCGCAACGCTGGCCGTTGCCGAGCAGTCGACGCCCATGGTGGCCGAGGGGGTGGAAACCACCAAGGCGGTCAATCACCTGGCTCGGACGCTGGCCATCGACATGCCCATTTCGAAAGGGGTCTACCAGGTGCTGTTTGCCGGCCAGGATGCCCGCCGTATCATCCGCGAATTGATGCAAAGGAGTTTAAAGAACGAATGGAATATAAATTAGAATACCTGGTGGACGATGAACAGAAGGTGTTTTACCTGACCAAGGAAAAGGTGCTGATCGGCAAACTGCCGGAAAACGACATCGAGTTGAAGGACAACACGGTTTCCCGCCAGCACTGCCAGCTGCAGCGGGCCGGGAAGAGCTTCAAGCTGAGCGACATGAAGAGCACCAACGGCTGCTTCGTCAACGGCCAGCGCGTGCAGCACAGGATGCTGGAGGTCGGCGACAAGATCACCGTCGGTCGGACCGTCATCAGTTTCCTGACCGTCAGCAAAGAAGAAAGCTACCGCGACTCCAGCGACCAGAAGATCTCCCTGATGGTGCCGATCGAGCAGCTGATGAAGGCGGAGATGAAGCCGAAAGCGAAGAGCGCCGAACCCAGCTTCCTGGCTTCGCTGACCGATCTGGGCAAGAGCCTGATCGCCTCGCAGAACATCGAAGACAGCTTCCAGAAACTCGGCGACCTGATCTTCAAGTTCGTCCACCCGGAAAAGATATTCATTTTTTACTACGACGACAAGCAGAACGACATCCACCTCAAATATACCTATGCGCAGCCGGGCAAGAAAGACGACATCGTCAATATTTCCAAGACCATCGCCCTGAAAGCCATCCATGAGAAAGTCGCCATCCTCTCGTCCAACACCCGCAACGATTCGCGCTTCGACAGCTCCAAGAGCATCTTCATTTACGGCATCACCTCGGCCATCTCGGTTCCCATTTGGGCCAAGGACTCCATTTACGGCCTGATCTATGTCGACACCTCGAGCATCGCGCACGTCTTCAGCGAAAAGGACCTCGAGATCATGTCGATCATCGCCAATTTCGCCGGTTTCTCCATCGAGGGGATCAACAGCCAGGAAAAACTGAGCCGCGAGCGCCGGCTGCGTGCCCGGCTGGAAAGGTACCATTCGCCGGCCGTGGTTTCGCGGCTGATGGAATTCCAGGATTCCAATACCGGCGAGGTCATGCCCTATCGGGAGTCGGAGGCCACGGTCCTGTTCATGGATATCGTCAAGTTCACCTCGCGGGCGGAAAAAATGACCCCGATCGAGGTGGGCATCTTCCTGAACAATTTTTTCACCGAGATGACCGAGATCATCTTCAAGAACAGCGGCACGCTGGACAAGTTCATCGGCGACGCCATCATGGCCCTGTTCGGCATTCCCCTGGAATTCTCCAACCATGCCGAGCTGGCCCTGGTCACGGCACTGGAGATGATGAAAAAACTGCAGGACATGAACGACCAGATGACGGCCGAGAACAAGATCCATGTCCGCATCGGCATCCATTCCGGCAAACTGATTTCCGGGGATTTCGGTTCGCCCAAGCGGCTCGATTACACGGTCCTGGGAAACACGGTGAACATCGCCTCACGGTTGGAATCGTCCGTGGCCGGCAGCGACGAGATCGTCGTGGCCGAGTCGACCTATCTGGCCGCCGGCGTGAAATTCGATTTTGAACTGCGGGGAGAAAAAAAATTGCACGGCATCTCCAAGCCGGTCAACGTTTACCGCCTGTTGGGGAAAAAGGGGGACAAATGAATAAAAAATATTCTTGCCTGGGCCTGATCCTGCTTTTACTCGCCTGCGGCGGCGGCCGGCCGCGCACGGCCCCCGGCCAGCCGCAGCCCGATTCGGCCGAGTACCTGGCCAATCAGGGCGTCGGTTATCTGAACGCCGGCCAGCTCGATCTGGCGGAGAGATCGCTACACAAGGCGCTGCAGAAAAAACCGGAGCTGGTGCCGGCCCTGCATGCCCTGGGTTTGGTGTACATGTATCGCCGCGACCTGGCCCGAGCCATCGAAACGCTTAACCGGCTGCTCCTGGTCAGCCCCAAGTTTTATGACGCCTACAACCTGCTGGGCACCATCTACACCGAACAGGGCGATTACCAGCAAGCCAAGGAAAAGCTGTTGCTGGCCGCCAACGCCGAAGACTACCTGACCCCGGAATACGCGTTTACCAATCTGGCCGTGCTGGAGATCAAATTTGAAAAATACGACGCGGCCCTGCGCTACGCGGAAAAAGGCCTGTTCCTGAACCGCCGCTTCGCCCCGCTCTACAACCTGAAGGGGCTGGCCCTGGAAAACATGAAGGAGCCCGCCCAGGCCATGGAGAATTACGACAAGGCATTGGCCTTGCTCAGCCGCCCCGACTCCGGCTATCTGATCAACAGCGCCCGGGTCGCGGCCAAGCTGGGTGACAAGAAAAAGGCTCTGAACAACCTGGAGCTGGCGATGGGCAACACCCAGGACACGGCGCAAAAAGCGGAGATCATGAAAATGATCCGCCAGCTCGATGGCGGCTGAAAATTTTGACATTGACGATTTTTATTTTTATAATGATTGGCCGGCAAGCCGGTGTCACGCCGGGCCTGCCGCCGTACCCAAGGAGGCCGAATGAAACGATATGCGTGCAGCATTTGCGGTTACGTGTATAATCCCGCCGATGGCGATTCCGATTCCGGCATTCCGGCCGGGACCGCCTTTGAAGACCTTCCCGACGACTGGGTGTGCCCGGTTTGCGGGGCCGGCAAGGACGCCTTCGAAGTGACGGACTGACCAGGGTCCCCGTTTATTTTGAGAACTCGCCGGCAGGGAAATTGATTGTGCAAAAACGATGGCTTAAAGCGGAGTGACCATGGCAGTTAAACAAATAAAAAAAGGCATTCACTGGGTGGGGGCGATCGATTGGGACCGACGCTTGTTCGACGAACTGATCCCCCTGCCCGACGGCACGACCTACAACGCCTACCTGGTCGAAGGCAGCGAAAAAACCGCCCTGATCGACACGGTCGATCCCAGCAAGACCGGGGAATTGCTCGGCCATTTGCAGGAATTGGGGGTGCGGCGCATCGATTACATCGTTTCCAACCACGCCGAGCAGGACCATTCGGGCTCCATCCCCGAGCTGCTGGCCATTTATCCCGAGGCCATGGTGGTGACCAACGAAAAATGCAAGGTCATGCTGATCGACCTGCTGGCGATCCCGGAAGACCGTTTTAGAACCGTGGCCGACGGCGCCAGCCTCAGCCTGGGCGGACGGACGCTGGAATTCATCCTGGCGCCCTGGGTCCATTGGCCCGAAACCATGCTGACTTACCTGCGCGAGGAAAAGGTCCTTTTTTCCTGCGACTTTCTCGGCTCGCACCTGGCCCAGAGCGAACCGCTGCTCTGGGACGAACACCATGTCTACCAGTCGGCCAAGCGTTATTTCGCCGAGATCATGATGCCGTTCCGCAATAACATAGCCAAGCACCTGCAGCGGCTGCGGGCGCTCGCTCCGGACATGATCGCCCCCAGCCACGGGGTGGTCTACCCGAACCCCGATTTCATCCTCAAGGCCTACGAGGAATGGACGGCCGACAAGGTGCGCAACCGGGTGCTGATCCCGTTCGTTTCCATGCACGGCAGCACCCGCGAGATGGTCGAGTACCTGACCGGCGCCCTAATGCGGAAAAACATTCCCGTGTTACCCTGCAACGTGATCGGCGCCGATATCGGCGAGCTGGCCAAGGAGCTCGTCGACGCGGCCACGGTGGTCATCGCCTCGCCGACGGTCCTCAGCGGGCCCCATCCGGCCATTTTGTACATCACCTACCTGGCCAACGCCCTGCGGCCGAAATTCAAGTTTGCCTCGATCATCGGTTCCTTCGGCTGGGGTGGGCGCATGCTGGAGATCCTGCAGGCGCAGCTGGGCAACGTCAAGGCCGAGATCCTGGAGCCGGTCATGGTCAAGGGCTTTCCGCGGCCGGCCGATTACCAGGCCCTGCAGCGCCTGGCTGACGACATTGAAAAGAAGCACCGGGAGCTGGGGATCCTGCCCTGATTTCATTCCCCTTGCAATCCCTGGCAATTGCGGTTAAAATGTCATTCGCGACCGTGATGATTTTAAAAAATTGCTAAACGGAGGGTTTTGAAGATGCAAAAAAAATTCATAGCGTTGGGTTGTTTGGGAGTCCTGGTCATATTGGTTTTGTTCGTGGTTTTCGGCGTCATCGGGTCGTACAACGGCCTGGTCGCCCTGGACCAGCAGGCCCTCGCCCAATGGGGCCAGGTGGAAAACGTCTATCAGCGGCGGGCCGACCTGGTCCCCAACCTGGTGGAAACGGTCAAGGGCGCGGCCGCCTTTGAAAAGGATACCTTCACCGCCGTGACCGAAGCCCGCGCCAAGGTTGGGCAGGTCACCCTGGGCGGCGGAGCGAATCCGGCCGCCAACCCCGAAGCCTTTGCCAAGTTCCAGCAGGCCCAGGACGGACTGTCCTCGGCGCTGTCGCGGTTGATGGTCGTGGTGGAAAAATACCCCGACCTCAAGGCCACGCAGAATTTCCGCGACTTGCAGGTCCAGCTGGAAGGGACCGAGAACCGCATCGCGGTCGAACGGATGCGCTTCAATGAAACCGCCCAGGCTTTTAACACCAAAAGAATGAGTTTCCCCACCATGATCATTGCCAATTTCTTCGGCGACCGCTTCCGGGAAAAAGCTTATTTCAAAGCCCAGGCCGGGGCTGATACCGCGCCCAAGGTCAGTTTCAAGTAAGTGAAACTGCGGAAAATATTCCCCGCTTTCCTGGCCGGGGCGCTGCTGTTCCTGGCCTGCGGAACCGGCGCCAGGGGCGAAGTCGGCACGCCCATCCCGCCGGCCCCCAGCCGCTGGCTGACCGACGAAGCCAATTTTCTTTCGCCGGCCGCCGCCGCTGAATTCGACTCCCGGTTGGAGGACTACGAAAGGACGAGCGGCCACCAGTTGCTCGTCTATATCGGCAAAACCACCGGCGGCATCCCCATCGAGGACTGGGCGGTCAAGGCTTTCGAGGCCTGGAAGGTCGGCCGCCGTGGGCTTGACGACGGCCTGGTGCTGTTCATCATGGCCGACGATCATCGCATGCGCATCGAGGTGGGCTACGGCCTGGAAGGTCAGGTCCCCGACGCTTTGGCCGGTCGCGTGATCAACGACGAGATGGTGTCGCGGCTGCAGCAGGGGGACAACGATGGCGCCGTGCGCTCAAGCCTGGACCGCCTGGTCGCGATCATTGCCGGCGAAGGCGCCGCTGGCCAGGAAAGCCAACCCCAGGCGCCGGCCAAGCTGACCTGGATGCAGAAGATCATCGTCGGCATCATCATCATCGGTTTTTTGATCCTGCTGGTCACCAATCCTTCCCTGGCCTTGTACCTTTTGTTTTCGATCCTGTCGGGCGGACGCGGCGGCGGTGGCGGACGCGGCGGCGGTTGGTCCGGCGGCGGCGGGCGCTCGGGCGGCGGCGGCGCCTCCGGATCGTGGTAGGGAGGCAGCCATGAAATTCTTGAGCCAGCGCAAGTTGCTCCGGATCATCGACGACGACCGCATCAAGGCGGCCATCGTCGCGGCAGAGAAGCAGACCTCCGGCGAGATCCGCGTTTCGGTCTCGCGTTATTTCTGGGGCGACGTCCAGCGCACGGCCGCGAAAGCCTTCACCCGGCTGGGCATGCGCGCCACCCAGGACCGCAACGGCATCCTGTTCTTCGTCGTTCCCTCGCGCCGTTGCTTCGCCGTGATCGGCGACGACGGCATCCACCAGAAGGCCGGCCAGGAGTTCTGGCACCAGCTGGTCGACGCCATGTCCGAAGACTTCCGGGCGGGGAAGTTCAACGAGGGGCTGGAGGCCGGCATCGCCGAGTGCGGCCGCTTGCTCGCCGAGCATTTCCCCTTTCAGGGCGAGAAGGACGTTAACGAGCTCCCCGACGACATCGACCACGGGGAAAAGTAATAATGTGTAGGGGCGACCGGCCGGTCGCCCCTACAAAAAAAACAAAATAAATCAATTATATCTGTTATTTTATTCGGGCATAGGCGCTGGTTTTGCCCCTGCCCTTTAATTTGTTGATTTGTTGATAAATCGATGTTGACAAATAGTAAAAATTGCATTAGTATAATTATACGGATAATCGGGAGTAATATAATGATCGCTTACGCGCGCAACGAAATTTTCTCCGCCACCGAGGCGGCCAAGCGTTTCGGCGCCATCCTGGAGAAGCTCCAGGATCAGTCGCTGGAGCGCGCCGTGGTCTCCAAGAACAACCGCATCGAGGCGGTGATCCTGCCGGTCGAAGCCTACGAAACGATGAAAGAGATCACCGAATGGATCGAAGTGATGGACATCGCCGAAATGGTGGATAAGAGGAAGCGTTCGTCCAAGACCCACTCGCTGCGGGACGTGTTGAAGGAAAGCAAGATTGGCTACGAAGCGCTATGACGTCCTGCTGATCGATGAGGCCCGGGACGATTTCCGCCGCCTGGACCGTGGCCGGCAGATCCAGGTCGCCAAGCTTCTTAAACAGCTGGAAAGCAATCCCTACAAGGGCGAGCATCTGGGCAACAAGGCCGGCATCGATTTGACCGGGTATTACAAGCTGTATGCCGATAAAAAAAAGATCCGCATCGTCTACACAATCCTGGAAAGCGAAATAATTGTCAAGGTGATCGCCATCGGCCCGCGCCGGGAGATGATCGTCTATTACGAGGCATTCCGGCGCTTAAAAAAAGAAAAATAGGCAGCCATATCAATATCAGCTTTCAATCTAGGGGAAATGTCACGGAAAGAACTCGTCGTGGACGGCGCGCACGGCGCGGTCCAGGTCGCCGCGCTTGACCAGGAAATAGCAGGCGACGGGTGAGGCGCCGGCGGCGGCCATCTCGACGTTGATCTTCTCGCGGGCCACGGCGGTGAATATCCGTGCATAGATCCCCTCCTTTTCCATGATCTTCTCGCCGACCACCCCGACCAGGGCGAGATGCTCCTCGAGATCGATCCTTTCGATGACGCCGTTGGACTGCGCCTTGAGCCGCTGCAGGCTGCAGCGGGCGTCGGCGGGGTCGATCAGCAGGTTGATGCAGGTGTGCGAGGTCAGCACGGAATGGATGTTGATGTTAACGGCGGCCAGCTGCGAGCTGATCCCGGCGAGCAAGCCCGGCTTGGATCCGATGCCGGCGCCGTGGACACGGATGTTGGCCAGCTTCCGGTTGGTGGTGATGCTGGCCACGTCCTCCTCCCGGCCCGATCGCCCGGCGACGATCTCGCTGCCCGGGCTTTCCGGCCGTTTCAGGTTGCGGATGAACACCCGGGTTCTCGTCTTGGCCAGCGGCTCCACCGTGCGCGGGTGGAGGATCTGGGCGCCGAAATAGGAGAGTTCGGCCGCCTCGGCGAACGAGATGCGTTTGAGCTGGCGCGCCGTCTCGACCAGGGCCGGGTCGGCGCTCATGAAGCCGTCGACGTCCTTCCAGATCTCCAGGCGGTTGGCTTTGACGGCGTAGGCGACGGCGGCGGCGCTGTAGTCGGATCCATTCCGGCCCAGCAGCGTGATGGCGCCGTTGGCGCCGCGGCCGAAAAAGCCGCTGATGACCGGGAGAATGCCCTGCCGCAGCAGGGGAGCGACCTTGGCGCCCAGGATTTTCCGGGTGCGCTCGCGGTCGATGCTGGCGTTCTCGAAGTTGTCGTCGGTGCGGATGCCGGCCAGATGGGCGTCCAGGGCCCGGGCCTTGCGCCCCCGGCCCTCGAGCATGCCGGCCAGCAGCCGCGCCGCCAGCCGTTCGCCGTAGCTGAGCAGCCTGGCGCGGACCGCCGGGGTCAGGTCGCCGTGATAGGCGATGCCGGTCAGCAGCCGGCGCACCTGGGCCAGCTGCGCAGCGAGCGAGGCCAGCAGGCGACGCTTCCGCCGGCCCGGCCGGCAGAGGTCGTCGACGATCGCCCGGTGCCTGGCGGCCAAAGAACTCATGATGCCGGGAATGTTCTTTTCACTTTGCTTTGCTTTCTCGATGGCAACGATAAGCTGTTCGGTGACGCCGGAGACGGCCGACACTACCACCACGGCGCGCTTTTTCCCGTTGATGATCGCGCCCACCTTCAGGAAAGCGTCGCCGTCGCGCAAGCAGCCGCCGCCGAATTTCATTACCGTGATCATTTCAACCTCCTTTTGAGCAGTTTTCTTTTCAGCGCCAGCTCGGCGTTCAGCACGCAGCCCCCGGCCGCTCCGCGCATCGTGTTATGCACCAGCAGGAAGAAGCTGCAGCGGTTTCCCGAACAGCGCAGGCGGCCGATGCTGACCGCCATGCCCCTGGCCCTTTCCGGCTCGCCGGCATGGACATCGAGAAGCGGCTGCGGGCGATCGGGGTTCTGCAGAACCAGCAGCGGCTGCCGCGGCGCGGTCGGCAGCGCCATTTGCTGCGGTTCGGCACGGAATCCGGAAAATGCCGCCGCCACCGCCTCCTCCCGGACCGGCCCGGGAAATTCGGCGCTGACGCTCAGCAAGTGGCCGTTGCGCACCGGCACGCGGCTGCAGGATGGGAATACATCCAGTTCGTTGTCCTGGATCCTTCCTGCGGCCAGCCGGCCCAGGATTTTTTTGGTTTCGCGCTCTACCTTCTCTTCTTCATTGCCGATGTAGGGGACCACGTTGCCCAGGATGTCCCAGGCGGCGACGCCGCGCTGGCCGGCCCCGGAAACGGCCTGGAAGGTGGTGACGACAACCGCGCGCAGGGAGAAGGCGGTCAGCGGCTTCAAGGCCAGGGCCAGCCCTGCCACCGAACAGTTGGAATTGGTGACGATGAAGCCGGGGAATTCCCGCAACTGCTCCCTGGCCAGCTCCAGGTGCTCGGCATTCGCCTCCGGGACCAGCAGCGGCACCGAGGGGTCCATGCGGTGCGAACTGGCGTTGCTGAAGACCGCCACGCCGTTCCGGCGCAACTCGAGCTCCAGATCGTTGGCGACGGCCGCCGGGAGGGCGGAAAAAACGACGCGGGCCCCGCTTTGCATCACGGCGGCGGTCGAGGTTTCACGGATCAGCATCGAGGCGGTTTTTTCGCCGACGGTCGGCTCGGAGCCGTGGACGACAGCTTCGCTATAGCGTTTGCCCTGGGAACGGGGCGATGCGGTCAAACAGGCCAAGGCGAAATAAGGATGATCGTCCAGCAGCCGGGCAAATTGGCGGCCGACCAGCCCGTTGCACCCCAGTATGGCGACTTTGATTTTTTTCATGTTCTCCTCCTATCCCAGCAGGGCTCTAACCTTGACTGACAAGTTGCGCTCCCACCGGGGTGCGCACGATTTCCGGCAATTCACCGCCCACTCCCAGGTAATCGCTGGCGACCACAAGCAGCCCTTCCACCCCCTCGAGCAGCGATTCCCGGATTGCCGATTCGATTTCATTTTCCGAGCCGCTGCGAATGCGGTTGCCCAGGGCGGTGGCCATGGCATCGGCCAGGTAGCCGTCGCCGGCGATGACAATGGCGGCATCGGCGCGGCCGAATGAAAGCGAATGGCCGACGGTTCCCGACGAAGTGCAGACCGAAAAAATGCCGGGCCGCGGCACGAAGCGTAGGGCGATATCCCGGATCCGGGCCGGGCCGGTGAAGATGCCGATGGTTGCCGGCCGGTCGATGAAAAGGACGACATCGCCGCCGTTGTCCACGATCGCATGGGCGGCGCCGGCCGCAACCAACGCCTCGACCGTCTCCTGGGCGATGGCCCCGGCCACAGCGGCCATGGGGCCGACACCGGCGCGGGCCGCGGCCGCGGCCATGCGCCGGATGATTGCCGGCGCCCCGGCTTCAACCGCCAGCGGTTGCAGCGCGGTGCGGAATTCGGGACACCGGGCGATGTAGGCCTCGATCGCGCTCCGGCTGGCGGCGATCGATTGTCCGGCCAAATCCTGGTGACACTCCGCGGCGATCACTGTGGCAAAAGTTTCTTTCAGGCGGACCTGGCGCCGGACAATATCATGTTTCATTTTATTTAAAGACGATGGCGTCGCGCGGGCAGACCTTTTCGCATTGGCCGCATCCGCAACAACGTTCCAGTTCGGCCGTCACCTGCCAATCGGCGTCATGGCGATAGACCCGCTCGGGACAGATGCCCAGGCATTGGCCGCAGGAGATGCACAGCCGCTCATTCCAGGAGATATAGGGCGTGGTATGAAATTCGGAGACTTGCGGCTGGCGGCGGTAAAACTGCGCTGGCCGCGCCTGCGGTTCACGCAGGTGCAGGGGATGTGCCGAGCCCTGGGCGGGGAGCGCGGCGGCCGGTTCGCTCAAGAGAAAGCGGCCGGTCTCGATCCACGTTTTCAAAGTCAGGGCGACCTGCCTGGCCTTGGCGTTGCTGGCCAGCGGGGCGGAGGGGACGTCGCGCTCTCCGATCCGCACCGACCCTGATTTCAATTGCTCGTAGTTGCAGCGGGCCAGAACCGGCCGGCTGAGCGAGGGGGTCGAGTAATCGATGATGTCGGTTTCGATCTCGCCGTCGCTGATGCCGGCGTTTTTGGCGATGCCGGCGTCGAGAACCGGAATCGGGATGCCGATGCCCACGTACAGGGAGCTGCCGTAGCCGTGGAACAGCGCCGCCTTGAGAAATTCGGTCGACATCCCCTTCAGGTCTCCCTGGACCATCAGGGTGGCGAACCGGGAGCCGGGGTTGTGCTGCGTTCCGGAACCGGTGACATAGCCGATGCCGCCGCCCAGGAAAATGCGCGTGCCGATGCCGATGGTCGAGTAGTCGGGGTCATTAATCAGCGGCGACAGCTCGCCGGCCCCGGAGAAGTTGACGTTGCCGCAGCCGGGCAGCAGCTTGCCCATGTAGGTGTGCAGGACCCGGGGACCGGAGTTGGCGGCGGCGTTGTAGCGCTGATAGGCGTTGCGCGGATTGCTCATCAGGGCCTGGTTCAAATCGGCCAGGGCGATTTCCGTGATCAACGATTTACGCGGATAGCAATCGCTGCCGTAGGAGACGGCGCGTAGCACGACCGGCCTGCCCAGCAGTAGGTCTTCGATGACATGGGCGCCGGCGTACTCCATGCCCAGGGTTTCGGAGCTTTGCGTGGCGCCAAGATAGGCGTCGACGGCGGCCACGCCGGCGTAGGCCTCGACGTCGTTGAGCCACACGCGCGTCATTTTCATCGGCGGGTCGGAATGGCCGAAGTTCAGCCAGACCCCGGACGAACACATGGCTCCGAAGGTGCCGGTGGTGACCACGTCGACTTCGGCCGCGGCCCGGTCGGCGCCGAGTTCCTTGACGATCCGGGTCATCTCGTCGGCCGCGACCACGCGCACGGTTTGGTTTTTTATTTTTTCGTTGATTTCGCGAATATGCTTGGACATGATCATCCTCCGTTTTCGATTGGATTTTTTGTACTGGGCGGCGGGGTCTCCCGAATCGGCGCTTTTAAGAGAAAAGCACCCGATCCGGGCCGGGCATGATCATGATGTGCTTAAAAAATGATTTTTTGCACATGGCAGTAGAGCGCAAGGATACAACAAATCACGGGGCATGTCAATCACTGGGCAAAAAATTGTTTGCCGGAACAACGGCAACACGGTTGAATTCCGCTGGCAGTGTGCTATAAGTAATGGACAAATATGGAAGGAGCGGAAAATTGTTCACCCGGGCATTGCTTAAGAAACCCTGTCGCAACCTGATTCACGGCCTGTCCAGCGCCGGGCTGAGCGGTTGCGCTCGTCCCCTTGGGGGGCTCGGTCTCCCCGATTATGAAAGGGCGTTGAACCAGCACGCCGCCTATGCTGAGGCGCTGCGCTTTTGCGGATTGGCCGTGACCGTCCTGGCGGCCGATGAAGATTACCCCGACTCGGTGTTCATCGAGGACACGGCCGTGCTTGCTGAGAAGGTGGCGGTCATCGCCCGCTCGGGAGCTCCCAGCCGCCGGGGCGAGGAAAGTGCCGCGGCCGAAGCCCTGGCGACGTTTTACGATCGGCTGGAATGCATCGTCGCCCCCGGGACCCTGGAAGGGGGAGATGTGCTACGCGCCGAAAACCATTTTTTCATCGGCGTCTCGGCCAGGACCAACGAGAGCGGCGCGCAACAACTGGCCGTCATTCTGAAAAAAAACGGCTACGCAGCGACCCTGGTGCCGCTGCGCCATGTCCTGCATTTGAAAACCGGCATCGCCTATCTGCATGAGAACCGCCTGCTGGCCTGCGGCGAATTTCTCAACCATGAGCTGCTGTCCAAATTCGAAATCATCCCCGTTCAAGGGGCCGAGAGCTACGCCGCCAATTCGTTGTGGATCAACGGCCGCGTCCTGGTCCCGGCCGGCTTTCCGCTGACAAAAAAAAGCATCGAAGCATCGGGCTGCGAAACCCTCGTTGTCGATGTCAGCGAATTCCGCAAGCTGGATGGCGGTCTGAGCTGTCTATCGCTGCGCTGCTAACTTTGCTTTTGCCGGGCTAATGGCCGGTCACGGTGAAACTCAGACTGCTGCTGGCTCCTTCGGCCGGACTGCCGGAAGCGGCGGCTATTCTGACGCCATTTTCCAGGATCACCAGGGTGAATGTGCCGTAGTTGTCCGGAGCGCTGATGACGGTCACCGTGGCCGTATACGTCCCCGGCGGAAGATTGAATCCATAGGAGCGCAAACCGCCGCGGGGGGTAGTGCCCAGGTTGCCGTAGCCGCTGACAGCAAGGTTGAAGCTGTCATCCTTGGCCGAGCCGGAATCATACAAGACCGCCGTCAGGTTGTAGCCGGCCAAGCCCTGCAGTGATTCGTCCTGCAATCCATCGGCCTCATTGTCCACGGCGTCGCCGGGGATCTCCACCATGGCTCCTCCATCCTGCAGGAAATCGCCATCCAGCCCGGGCGGCACGATGGTTTGCCCCAGGCGGATCACTTCATTCTCATCGCAGCCCGATTCTCCCAGCCGCCCCCGCATCTGCGCCAGCCGGCTGGCGCAGTCATCGCCGATAGCGTTTATTCCGGAAATGGAGCCGACCAGGTTGTTGATACCCAGGCCCTGTTCGCGCATGCTTTTGACCAGGTCGGGGCAGATACCCAGTTGCACGATGATCTCGGTGCTGATTTCCTGGATCTGGGCGATGGTTTCGCTTATCGCGCCGGCGATCTCCTGGGCGTTGGCATAACAGTAAGCGGCCAGGCCGTTGCGGCACGGATCGGCGGCACGGTCGTTCGTCTCCTTGTTGAACTTCGCTGCCATGCCCAAAAAGCGGGTATAATTGGCCCGCACCTCCGCGGCCAGATCGTTGACCCGGCTGGTTGAGTTTTGTATGTCCTTTTTTGAGCAGATATCGTCCGTTTCTTCTTCGGAAAGTTCATCGATGATCGCATCGATCTTCACGCAAACGTTTTCCTTGTTGCGGGTGAAGCCGGGCTTGCACTCGCATTTGCCTGTCTCGTCGTCCCAGGCTTCGTTTTCCGGGCACTCCTTTTTGTTCTCCACGACCGTCACGCTGGCCACGGTCTCGTCGCCGCCATAGGAAGCCGTCACTTTGAATGTCCCGGTTTTTTCGGCCTTGAATTCCTTGGCCGGCGAAAAAGAGACCCCGTCCGGCGCGTCGAGCACCGTGCCGTCCTTCAAGGTGAGTTTCGCCTCGAACATTTGCGTTTCCCCCTGCTTCAGGGTCTTGTTCTGGGGCAGGATGATCAGTTTCATCCAGCGCCAGACCTCGACCTTTTTATCTGCAAAAGGCTTTTGCGTTGTCGTCGTTGTTATATTGTTTAGGGTTTGGGTCATTGTGCGTTCAAAGTTCAGGATCCTCTCCAGGGGCCAGTTTCGATAAAACGTGGGCTGCAATTCGACTTCGGAGGGTGAAACCACGGTCAATATGGACTGGGTCTCGGTTGGATGTTCCCTCATCTGGATGTAGTGGTCGATACCGCCTTGGTCATTGACGAATCCCGAGTGCATCGGGCCGATGATCACCACGTCGCCGGGCCGCAAGCTCGCATCGTCCTGAACCAATTTGAATTTCAGTTTGGTCAGGGCGTTGCGCAAGCCATCGGGGGTGAGCCAATCTTTTTCCGGGTTTTGGCCTGTGACGCGATAATAGGAATAATCATGGCAAACAGTGATTGCCGGCAGCGGCGTCA
>JAPKZL010000213.1 GCA_026393795.1 Candidatus Aminicenantes bacterium
GTTATCGGTGAAAGGTTCCAGTTTCTTTTCATACCCGTCATCCAAAACCAGCCATTCCAGCGATTGGGCAAGTTCCTCGGGGAGCTTCTCGGCCGGGCAATTCTTCACTAGTTCCCAGGCCTTGTTCATGATCGATTGGTAGTACATGTTGGTTTCGTGCCGGGAAAAGCCCTCCATGCTTTTCTTCAGCGCGGCGATCATGGCGATCACCATCGTATGCAAAATCTTTTTGTCCAACCGGCCGTCCTGGTCGATGGCCGAAATGAAAGTTTTCTCGTGTTCCAGGAGTTCCAGTCCTTCTTTTTTCTGCTCGTGGTAGCGGAAGTCCCTGGCAGCGACCTCCTTGATCTCCAGCTTTCCTTTTTTCAGGAGACCGAAAATGACAAGCAGCAGCACCTTGCTCAGGGGAAGCTCCTGGAGCAGGGCCGCCTCGGCCGGAGTCAGGCCGCGCTTGATGCCGCCGCTCTCGATGCCGATCTTCGGCGGCAGGTATTGCCGCTGGCGTTTCCGGCTGCTGCGTACGGCGAAGATCACGATCAGAGCGATGATCCAGATCGGCGACAGGCTGAACACGAAGCCGATGAAGGCGGCGATCATGACGAAAAAACTCTTGCCCAGCGATTTTTTTGCCGGGGTAGCAACACTCGCCACCAGGTTTCTGGGGAAGGAAGCACCCACGGCGTAGGGGGCCGTCGCCGGCTGTCCGCTCCAGCGCCAAACGTAACTGACGCGGCCCTCGCGGAAAAACGATTCGCTGGGCCGGTAATCGGCGCGGCCGAAGGTGTGGTATTTCACCGTTTCCGGGGTGGTCCCAGGCGGCAGGTTGATCTGGATCTCCAGCAGGCGGGTGACCCCGGAAACGTACTTGCCGTCGAACCAGGTGCTTTTAAACTGTAGCGCGGCGAAGCCGCTGTTTTCCTCGTCGGCATAGACCAGCGCATTGACCTTGATCTGGAATTCAAGGCGAGACGTGCGGCCGGGCATGATCTGCCTGGCGTCGAGGTGGATCTCGACACCGGGATGGACGTACTCCGAATCCTTGATCACGCTCAGCTCCTGGCCGTCGATCCAGGCCCGGGCCGAACTCTTGTCATATTCCGTGTTGGGCATGCCGATATCGACGATGTCGATGGGGTGGCTGCCCGCTTCGGGGCTGAAGGTGATCGCGTAGCGCAGTTCGATCGAGCTGTCCGGCTGCACGGTCAGTTCGGCCTTCAGGTCGTCGACCCTGAAGAAGTAGTCCGCGGCCGGGGCCGGGACAACGGTCGCCAGAAGCATGAATAGGACCGGCAAGGGGAGTAACAGTTTTTTTACCATTTGGGTTCCTCCTCGACCTGGTACTGGCTGTGGCAATAAGGGCAGGAGATGAAGACCGCGCCCAGCTTGAGCTCCATGGCGTCCTTGTTCAACTCGGCGCCGCAGTTCTTGCATTTCAGCAGGCGGGGGTTGATCTCGCCGCCAATGGCGATTTTCTGTTCAACGATGACCGGGTCTTTTTTTCTGAAGGCCATGAACAGCGGCAGCATGGAGGCCACGACCAGCAGCAGGCCGAGTCCCCAGCGCTGGGTGATCAAAAAGGCCAGACCCACAAAAAAAACGATGAATGAAAATATGACGGCCAGTGCTTTTTCCATGCCCAGAACATAGCAAATTCCGCCGCGCTTTGCAATCTTTACTTTTAGGAAAAAGCGTGTTATGTTGACCGATTATGAAAAGCAAAATCATACTGTCCTTGGCTGCTTTTTCACTGCTCTTGAGCCATTTCGTGCTGGTGGCTGCCGCTGCCGACGGGGAACAGACGCAGACTGCCGTGGCCAAGGTGATCGTGCGCTTCGCAAAGGTCCGCACCCTCCCTGCCGCCGACGCCAAAATCATCAAGCAGATCGGCTATGGTACCATGCTCCAGATCCTGGGGAAAAAAGGCGATTATTTCCAGGTGGCCGCTATCCAGGCGGCGCCGGCCTCGGTTCAGCCGGCATGGTACATTCACCAGGGCGAGGTCGAACTGGTCAGCGCCAAACCCGTGTCGACGCTCAGGGAAAACAGGCAGGTGAAATTCGAACCGCAGCGCCCGGTCGCCGGGCAGCTTGTCTTGTTTACCGCCCTTAATTTTCACACCCCGAACCTGCTGAAATGGGATCTGGGCGACGGGATGGTCCTGACCAGCGGCAGCAAGTCGTCCCAGGTAACAGAAGCGAGATTGGCTTACGCCTATGCCGCCGCCGGAACGTACGAGGTCAAGGTATACGATGACCGGGGTGATCTGAACCTGCCGCCGCGGGTGATCACTGTGAAGGTCGCCGCCTATCCCCGCACCTTGCAGGTCAATCCCGACAAACCGCTGGCCAACCGCCAACTGACCATCAGTGCCATCAACTTCGACACGCCGCAGAACATCGTCTGGGACCTCGGCGACGGAACCGAGATCAGGCCCGGAGACGCGAGCGCAATCGTCAAGCCCAATTTCATGATCACTCACATCTATGCCGCCGCCGGCGTCTACACGGTGAAGGCTTGGGACGCCAACGGCAACAAAAGCCTGCCCCCGGTCAGCCTGTCCGTCCAGGTCGGGGCCGATCCCAGCCTGATCCGGATCGAACCTGAAAGGAAGACGGTCATCCTGGACAACGCCGCGTCGCTGCGGCCCGCGACCGCTCCAACGACGCCGGTGCAGGCGAGCATCCTTGTGGCGGAGTCGACGCCGCCCCCCCGGCCCAAGAAGAACCTCGCGGTCAAGATCGGTCCCTACGCTGGATTCTTCCAGCCCCGCGACGCCAACCTGAAATCCATCTACGGCGACGGCGACGTGATCTACGGCGGTCGGCTGGGCATCCATATCTGGCAAGGCGTCTATGTCTGGTTCTCCGCCTCCCAGTTCCAAGTGATCGCCAAGACCACCTTCACTGAGGAAAAGACGACCCTAACCCTGACCCCGTTCAGCGCCTTCCTGCGCGGCGGCCTCCGCCTGGGATTTTTCTGCCCCTATGTCGGCATCGGTTACACCTACATGGCTTACAAGGAGCAATCGGAGATCGGCAACGTGACCGGGAACGGCGGCAATACCTCTTATGAAGCCGGTTTCGAATTGAAAATGAACCGCCATTTCATCATGGACCTGGCCGTCCGTTACGACTTGATCAAGGTCAATCCGACCGGCTTTGACATCGACCTGGGCGGTTTACAGGCCGGGTTCAGCCTGCTGGTTTCTTTTTAAAGTTTTGCTTATTAGTTGACAGAAAGCGAAAAATATTGCAGTATATATAACGATATCGCATTTTTTAATGGATTCTAAAGATCAAATAAAAGAGTATATCTCTATCGTCGATGTTGCTTCGCTTTATGTGAGCCTGAAACCGGCAGGCAAGTATTATAAAGCGTTGTGCCCTTTTCACAGTGAGAAAACCCCGTCTTTTTTCGTTTATCCGGAAAAGAACAGCTTCAGCTGCTACGGCTGCAATCGTTTCGGCGATATCTTTGCCCTGGTCCAGGAGATGGAGAACATCGGCTTCGTTGAAGCCATGCATTTCCTGGCGGACAAATTCAATATCCCGCTGGAGAAAACAAGCCGCCAGACGGTCAACAAGGACGAATACCTCCAGGTCAATGAGCTGGCCCTTAATTTCTACAAAGAAAATTTGTTCGCCGGCGAAGAAGGGAAAGCGGCCTTGGGCTACCTCAAAAACCGCGGCCTGCAAAAGCAGACGATTGAGCAGTTTTCCCTGGGTTATGCCCCCAATGCCTGGGACGGCCTCAGCAATTATTTGAGTAAAAAAAAGGCCCCTCAGGCCAAGGCGCTGGAGCTGGGGTTGCTGGTCAAAAACGATAAAAACCGGGTCTACGACCGTTTCCGCGGCCGCATTATTTTTCCCATTTTTTCCGAGACCGGCGCCGTGGTGGCTTTCGGCGGCCGCACCATGTTTGACGATACGGCGAAGTATTTGAATTCACCCGATACGCCGATCTATAAGAAAGGCCATCATCTTTTCGGTTTTCAGCTGAGCAAGAATTTCATGAAGGAAGAGAAGGCCGGCATCCTGGTAGAAGGTTACCTGGACATGATCTCATTGTACCAGGCCGGCATCCGCCACGTGGCGGCTTCGCTGGGAACCGCGCTGACCGAGAAGCAGATCCATTTGCTGAAGCGTTTCTGCGCCGCGATCTACATCTTCTATGACAGCGACGCGGCCGGAGAGACGGCCACCGTCCGCAATATCGAAAAAATGTTCGAGCAGAACGTCAATCCGCGCATCGTGGTCATCGACGGCGCCAAGGACCCCGATGAATACGTGCGCTCCCACGGCGCCCAGGCCATGCATGAGATACTGGCCAAGACCGAGGACGGCTTCAAGTTCCTGCTGAACAAAGCGGCCCGGGAATTCGGGTTGCATGACCCGCTCCAGAAGCGCAAGGCCGTGGATGCCGTCCTCCAGGCCATCGGCAAAATGTCCGACCCGATCATCCGCGATGATTACTTGCAGCGCACGGCCGTTTTTTTCAAGATCGCGCCCGAGCTCCTGCAGCTCGAGCTCCAGCCGCAAAAAGCGCCGGAAAGCGCCGACCAGCCGCTACGCATCAGCCTGATGGAAGAGAAGATCCTGGAAGCGCTGCTGCGCGCCCCGGAAGTCATCCCCGAGATCAAGGAATTCTTCAACGAGGAACTTTTAGCCACCCTGGCCATCCGCAACATCATCAAATGGATGTTCGCCAGCTTCGAACGCTTCGGCGAAATTCGTTTTTCCGAGATCAACCAGCCCCTGAGCACGGCCGAAAAAGCCCGCTTGCACGACATATTTTCCCAAAAAACACAGGCGGTCAAGGAGCGTTCGGAAATTGAAAGGGATATTGTCATCAGTATCAATAATTTTCAGAAAAAACTGGCCGCGAGCAAAACGAAGCAACTGAATCAGGATATCGCCGTCGCCGAAAGGGACGACAACAAAGCCAAGCTCAGCCATTTGATGAAGTTGAAGAACGAGTCGCTGAAAACCTTGAGCCGGCGTTCCGGGGAGGAACCGATTGAAAAAGAAACCTGAAAAAAAGGCGGCAGCGGCGCCCGCGCGCAAAAAAATCCAACCTGCCAAGCCCCAGGCCAAGCCGAAGGTGAAGCCGGCCAAGCATCCCGCCTCTTCGGTCATCCTGCGCGAACTGGTTGAAATCGCCAACACCAACGACGCCAAGATCTCGCACGAAAATTTCATAAAATTTCTGAACGAGAACAACCTGCTCGAGCAAAAAAAGGAGATCACGGCCCACCTGCTGTCCCTCAACATCAAGATTCTGCGCAAGATGACGGCCTTGAACCAGGAAAAGCTCGGCGAATACAACAATTTTTTGAACGATTTCCGCAAGGAGCTGAAGGCCATTTTGAAGAAAGTCAAAAAGGGCTACGGCATCATCGAAATCGCGGCGATCAATTATATTTTCGGCTCGGATGAGGCGTTCAAGAAAAACCAGAAATTCATCAAGCACTTTTTAAAGGAAAACGAGATCAAGCCGGTCAAGAAGGCAGCAAAAAAAGCTGTCAAGGCGGGCGGCGAGCGCTCCGAAATCGTCGGCGATCCGGTCCGGCAGTACCTCTGCGAAATGGGCAACGTCAACCTGTTGTCGCGGGCCGAGGAGATCAGCATCGCCCGCAAGATCGAGCGCGGCGAGAAAAAAGTGATC
>JAPKZL010000214.1 GCA_026393795.1 Candidatus Aminicenantes bacterium
AAGGAGAACGTCATGGCAAGTTCACAGATACTCGAAAAAAAGAAAAAAACCGTGGAGGGACTGGCCGATATTTTCAATTGCAACGGCGTCTACCTCTTTGATTACCGCGGGCTCAAGGTTTCCGAGATGGGCGGCTTGCGCAACCGCATCAAGAAGCTGGGAGCCAACGTCAAGGTGATCAAGAACAGGCTGGCCATCAAGTTTTTCGAAAAGGAAAAAATGGCCATCGGCCGCGAGCTCTTCAGCGGGCCGATCGCCGTCGCCTACAGCAATGAAAAATTCGTCGAAACGGCCAAAGCCCTGGTCGAATTTGAGAAAGAGAGCAAAAAGATCAAGATCAAGTCCGGGTTCATCGAAAGAAAGCTGGTCACCCCGGCGCAGATAAGCGAAGTGGCCAAGTTGCCGGGCAAGGAACAGTTGCTCGCCCAACTGGTCTTTTCCATCGGCATGCCGCTGCGCCGTTTCGGTTCGGCGCTGTCGGCGCCGTTGAGCCACATGCTGGTTTTGTTCAAGAATTTGCAGGCAAAAAAAGAAAAAGGAGGACCAATATAATGGCTGAAGTAAAGAAGGAAGATTTTTTCAAGCATTTGGATAATCTGACGGTGCTGGAACTAGCCGATTATATCAAAGAGTTTGAAAACCGGTACGGAATCAAGGCGGAAATGGCGGCCATGGCCGCCGGCGCTGCCGCACCCGCGGCAACGGCGGATGCCGGTCAGGCGGAAGAGAAGACCGACTTCGAGGTCATCCTGAAGAGCGTGGGCGACAAGAAGATCAACGTCATCAAAGTGGTCCGCGAAGTCACCGACCTGGGCTTGAAAGAAGCCAAGGATGTCGTGGACAAGGCCCCCGCTTCCGTCAAGAAAGGTGTCTCCAAGGAAGAAGCGGAGACCATCAAGAAAAAGTTCGCTGAAGTAGGAGCCGAGATCGAAGTCAAGTAAATGATTTTTTTATTGACCTTTGAAAAATGAAAAAATTAAAGGATTGGTATGCAATCAACTAACAAGTACGTTCAAAGGGTAAGTTTCTCTAAAATTTCTAGCCCCATTGAAGTTCCCGATTTGCTTGAAATCCAGAAAAAATCCTACAAGACCTTTTTACAGATCGATCAATTGCCGGAGAACCGCAAGAACATAGGCATCCAAGCGGCTTTCAAATCCATTTTCCCCATCTCCGACTTCAAGGAAACCGCTATTTTGGATTTCGTTTCCTACTCCCTGGGTGAATGGATGTGCAAGTGCGGCGCCCTGCAGGGGATCGAGAATTCGATGCCGGTGTGCACCCATTGCGGCGGCGTGCTGTCGGCGGAAAACGAGACCGGCAAAAATTCCGTCTGCGGCGAATGCCACGAAAAGGGAACGGTCATTTACAAGACCTGCGACCTGTGCGGCGACCGCGTGCGGCTGAAGATCAGCAACACCCCCGAGGAATGCCTGGACAAGGGATTTGATTATTCGATCCCCCTGAAGGTCAAGCTGCGCCTGGCCCTGTACGGCGAAGACAAGAAGGGCGACAAGGTGATCCGCGACGTCAAGGAGCAGGAGATTTTTTTCGGCGAGATCCCTTTCATGACCGAAAAAGGAACGTTCATCATCAACGGCACCGAACGGGTGGTGGTTTCCCAGCTACAGCGCTCTCCGGGCGTGTACTTCATGCCCGGGAAATCGCGCGGGGAATTCACGGCCAAGATCATACCGGCTCGCGGAGCGTGGATCGAGCTGGAAGAGAAGCTGAACCTGCTGCAGGTGCGCCTGGACAAAAAGACCAAGCGCATCAATATCACGACTTTTCTGAAGGCCATGGGCCTGGCCGACGACGCCGAGATCCTGAAACGGTTCTACACCATAGTCCCGGCCAAAGTGCAGAACGGCATTTTCTATTTCCAAAACTCCCGTTTCCTGAAGGACAACAAGCTGACCAATCCCGTCTGCGACGCGAAGGGTAACGAGATCCTGCCCGCTGGCACCAAGCTGATGATCCGCCACATCAAGGATTTCGAACGGCTCGGCATCGAGTACGTGCCGGTGGACATCGAGCTGTTCGAGGACATCTACGCGGCCGCCGACCTGGAGAACGTGCTGAAGCTCAATGAGGGGATCGGCACCGCCCAGATCAAGAAACTGCGCAAGCTGGAGTGCGAATTCAAGGTCTTCTTCCCCGAGAGCGAGGAAGAGGAACTGGGCCCGATGCTGGCCTACACGCTGCGCAAGGACAAGAAAAAGAAGGACGTCGAAATCACCGACAAGGTGGCCATCAAGTCGGAGAGCGAGCTCGAAGACAAGGTGTCCAAGAACCAGGGCGATGCCTTCATCGAAGTGTTCAAGAAGCTGCGCCCGGGAGAGCCGGTCACCCTGGAGGGTTCCAGAAAGTTTTTTGAAAACATGATTTTTGACCCCCGGCGCTACGACTTGTCCTCCGTCGGCCGCATGAAGCTGAACATCAAGCTCGGCTTCAAAAAGGACAACAACACCGAGGTTTTCACCCTCACCCTCGAGGATATGGTGCAGATTGTCCGCTATTTCCTCAAGTTGAAATTCGACCGGACCGGCACCATGCGCGTCGACGACATCGATCATCTGGCCAACCGCCGCATCCGCGCCGTCGGCGAGCTGGTGGAAAACGGTTTCCGCATCGGCCTGATGCGCCTGGAAAAAATCATCCGCGAGCGCATCACCAACGCTCCCGACATCACCGTCATGCTTCCGCGCGAGCTGCTCAATACCAAGCCCGTTTTCGCCGCCCTGAAGGAATTTTTCGGCACCTCGCAGCTGTCGCAGTTCATGGACCAGACCAACGCCCTGGCCGAGACCACCCACAAGCGGCGCATCTCGGCGTTGGGCCCCGGCGGTTTGAACCGCGACCGCGCCGGGTTCGAAGTCCGTGACGTGCATTCGTCCCATTACGGCCGCATCTGCCCCATCGAAACTCCGGAAGGGCCGAACATCGGCTTGATCTCGTCGCTGACCACCTATGCCCGGGTCAACGACTACGGCTTCATCGAAACCCCGTACCGCAAGGTGGAAAACGGCCATGTGGTCAACTATTACCGCATCGAATACGCCGGCGATGCGAAATTCGCCTACCATGACATCGTGCGCGAGGACGAGGTCCGCGCCGAAATGGCGCGCCTGGAAAGAGCGGGCAAGAAAGTGCCGCTGATCAAGTACCATCCCTTCTATTTGAGCGCCTGGGAGGAGGAAGAGTTCGCCATCGCCCAGGCCAACTCCGAGCTGGACAAGAACAACCGCCTGGTCGCCAAGAAAATCGACGCGCGCAAAGCCGGGGAAACCATCCTGGTCGACCCGCTCGAGGTCAATTTCATCGACATTTCGCCCAAGCAGATCGTCTCCATATCGGCGGCCTTGATCCCGTTCCTGGAAAACGACGACGCCAACCGCGCCCTGATGGGGTCCAACATGCAGCGCCAGGCCGTGCCGCTGATCAATCCCGAAGCCTGCATCGTCGGCACCGGCATGGAATACCGGCTGATCAAGGACTCCGGCATGGTCATCGTCTGCCGGCGTTCCGGCGTGGTGATGAACGCCGACGCCGAGCGCATCATCGTCCGCGTCGATTCCGATGACGCCGACGACCTTGATTTTTCCGAGATCCGCGCCGACCTGTACGAGTTGCAGAAGTTCCGGCGCTCCAACCAGAACACCATCATCAACCAGAAGCCGCTGGTGCGCGTGGGCGAGCGGGTGGAAAAAGGGCAGATCCTGTGCGACGGCCCGGCTTCCGACAAGGGCGAGTTGGCCATGGGCCGGAACATCCTCGCCGCCTTCGTCCCCTGGCGCGGCTACAATTACGAGGACGCCATCATCTTAAGCGAGCGCCTGGTCAAGAATTCGGCCTTCAATTCCATCTACATCGTCGAGGAAACCATCGAGGCGCGAGAAACCAAGCTTGGCCCCGAAGAGATCACCCGCGACATCCCGAGCGTCTCGGAAGCGGCCATGAAAAACCTTGATGAGAGCGGCATCGTGCGCATCGGCGCCAAGGTCAAGCCGGGCGAGATCCTGGTCGGCAAGGTATCGCCGAAGGGGGAAACGCAGCTCTCGCCCGAAGAGAAGCTGCTGCGGGCCATTTTCGGCGAGCAGGCCTCCGAAATCAAGGACTCTTCCCTCTACTGCCCCCCGGGCGTCGAGGGGACGGTGATCAACGTCAAGGTGTTCACCCGCCGCGGGCTCACCAAGGACAAGCGCGCGCTCGAGATCGACCAGATCGAGGTCGCCAAGCTGGACAGGAATTTCAACGATGAAAAGAAGATCCTGACGGCCGAAAAGTTCCAGAAGATCGCCAAGCTGCTGAAAAAGGAAAAGCTGGCCAAGGATTTCAGTTTCGAAAAGAAGAAATTCGAAAAAGGGCACGCCATCCCGGCGAAAGACCTCGAGAAAATGAACGATTCCTTCCTCAAGGAAGTGAAGAAATGCATCGCCGACGACGCCCGCAACCTGATCGGCGAAGTGGAAAAGAAGGTGCGGCTGCACATCGAAGCCCTGAAGGTGGAAAAGCAGGAGAAGATCGACCAGATGGAACGCGGAGACGAGTTCTCTCCGGGCATCATCAAGATCGTCAAGGTCCTGATCGCGGTCAACCGCAACATCTCCGTCGGCGACAAGATGGCCGGCCGCCACGGCAACAAGGGCGTCGTGGCCAAGATTCTCCCGGTCGAGGACATGCCTTTCCTCGAGGACGGCCGCTACGTGGACGTGGTGCTCAACCCGCTGGGCGTTCCGTCGCGCATGAACGTCGGCCAGGTGTACGAAATGATACTGGCCTGGGCCGGCAAGGAGCTGAACTGCTACTTTGAAACCCCCGTCTTCGACGGGGCCACGGAAAGCGATGTCAGGGCCTACCTGAAGAAAGCCGGGTTGCCCGAGGATGGCAAGGTCGTCCTCTACGACGGCATTTCGGGCGATACCTTCAAGAGCAAGGTCACCGTCGGCTACATGTACATGATGAAGCTCGAGCACATGGTCGACGACAAGATCCACGCGCGCTCGACCGGACCGTATTCGCTGATCACGCAGCAGCCGCTGGGCGGGAAAGCGCAGTTCGGCGGCCAGCGAGTCGGCGAGATGGAAGTCTGGGCCCTGGAGGCTTACGGCGCCGCCTACATCCTGCAGGAAATGCTGACCATCAAGTCGGACAACATCAGCGGTAGGAATGAAATATATTCGGCGATCGTCAAGGGGACCATGGACTTCAACCCCGGGCTGCCGGAGTCGTTCAACGTCCTGGTCAAGGAATTGAAAAGTCTGGTCCTGAACATGGAACTGGTCAAGAAGGAAAAGGTCAGCGATGAAAGCAAGGTTCAGGAAAACATCGCCAATATCTCCTAAGGAGCAAGGATGCGAAAACTAAAGAAAGACGGCAAAGAAATAAAGATCATGGACTACAGCCACGTGAAGGTGAGCATCGCTTCTCCGGAAATCATCCGCAGCTGGTCCTACGGGGAAGTGACCAAGCCGGAGACCATCAACTACCGCACCTTCAAACCCGAGCGCGACGGGCTTTTCTGCGCGAAAATATTCGGACCGACCCAGGATTTCCGCTGCCTGTGCGGCAAGTACAAAGGCTTGAAATACAAGGGCATCGTCTGCGAAAAGTGCGGCGTCGAGGTCACGCTGGCCTCGGTGCGCCGGGAGCGCATGGCCCACATCGAACTGAACTCCAAGGTCGCCCACATCTGGTTTTTCAAGGGCATCCCCTCGCGCATCGGCGTTTTGCTTGAGATCAGCTCCAAGGAATTGGAGCATATCGTCTATTTCGAGAGCTATATCGTGCTCGATCCCAAGAACGTCCCGGCGCTGAAGTACAAGCAGGTGCTTTCCGAGGACGAGTACCAGGAGCTGGTCGCCAAGTACGGCGAGGACGGTTTCCGCGCCGGCATGGGGGCCGAGGCGCTGCACGAGCTCCTGTCGGCGCTGGATCTGCAGGAAGAGGTCGACAGCCTGAAATCGCGCATCCGGGTGGAAAAATCGTTCCAGCGCAAGAAGAACATGGCCCGGCGGCTGAAGCTGATGGAGGATTTCCTCAAGTCGGGCAACCGCCCCGAGTGGATGGTGCTGGGGGTCCTGCCGGTGATGCCCCCCGATCTTCGCCCGCTGGTGCGCCTCGATGGCGGCCGTTTCGCCTCCTCGGACCTGAACGACCTCTACCGGCGGGTGATCAACCGCAACAACCGCCTGAAGCGGCTCCTGGACCTCAAGGCGCCCGAACTGATCATTAAAAACGAAAAACGCATGCTCCAGGAGTCGGCCGACGCCCTGTTCGACAACCAGAAGCGCAGCCGCAGCTACATGAGCTCGCAGAAGCGGCCCTTGAAATCGCTTTCCGATTCCTTGAAGGGCAAGCAGGGCCGGTTCCGCCAGAACCTGCTCGGCAAGCGCGTCGATTACTCCGGTCGTTCGGTGATCGTGGTCGATCCCCATCTGAAGCTCGACGAGTGCGGCCTGCCCAAGAAGATGGCCCTGGAATTGTTCAAGCCTTTCATTTACAACAAGCTGGAAAAGAAAGGCATGGTGACCACGCTGAAGGTGGCTCGCACCTGGGTCGAGGAGAACCGCGACGAGATCTGGGACGCCCTGGACGAGGTGATCAAGGAGCACACCGTGCTGCTCAACCGCGCCCCCACGCTGCACCGTCTGGGTATCCAGGCCTTCCGGCCGCACCTGGTCGAAGGCAACGCCATTACCCTGCACCCGCTGGTCTGCCCGGCCTTCAACGCCGATTTTGACGGCTATCAAATGGCCGTGCACATCCCGCTCTCGCTTGAAGCGCAGGCGGAAGCCAAGATCCTGATGCTCTCCACGAACAACATCCTGTCCCCGGCCAACGGCAAGCCCCTGGCCGTTCCCACCCAGGACATGATCCTCGGTTTTTACTATATGACCTTTACCAAGCGCAACCTGAAAGGCGAAAACATGATTTTCCCCTCGTTCAAGGATGTGTTGCAGGCCTACGAACAAAACAAGGTCGATTTGAACGCCCGCATCCGGGTAAAATACATCGGCACCATCAAGAATATGGATACCTATTCCTTCGACCCCCAGGATGTCGTCAACTGCCCGATCACCGAGATCAAGAAAGAGGACAACCACCTGCTGGTCACTACCCCCGGGCGGGTCATTTTCAACGAGCTCCTGCCCAAGGGCATCCCCTTCATCAACGGCTTGATGAAGAGGAAAGGCATCCAGAACCTGATCTATTACATCTACCTCAATAATGGCTTCGGCCCCACGGTGGAGACCCTGGACAAGATGAAGGAAGCCGGCTTTGATTATGCCACCCGCGCCGGTTTCACCATCAGCATATCCGACCTGCTGGTACCGCCGGAGAAGCAGGAAATCATCGCTCTGACCGAGAAGGAATTGGAGAAGATCGAGCGCAATTACAAGGCCGGCCATCTGACCGCCGGCGAACGGCACAACAAGATCATCGAGATCTGGAGCAAGGCGACCGACGACATCCGCGAGAAGATGTTCGCCCAGATGCGCACCATGAGCTACGAAGGCGAGGGGATGAACCCCATCTTCGTCATGTCCGATTCGGGGGCCCGCGGCAGCAAGGACCAGTTGAAGCAGCTGGCGGGAATGCGCGGCCTCATGGCCAAACCTTCGGGCGAGATTCTGGAAACCCCGATCACGGCCAACTTCAAGGAAGGCCTGTCGGTCTTGCAGTACTTCATCTCGACGCACGGCGCGCGCAAGGGATTGGCCGACACCGCCCTGAAAACCGCCGACGCCGGCTATCTGACCCGCAAGCTGGTTGACGCCGCCAACGAGGTGATCGTCAAGGAAGAGGACTGCCACACGCTGAACGGCATCGAAGTATCGGCCATCATCGAGAACGGCAAGGAGATCGAGCCACTGATCGACCGCCTGATCGGGCGCGTCGCCCTGGAGGACATCTATTCCCCGGACAACCCGGAGAAGGTCATCGTCAAGGCCGGCGAGGAGATCGATGAATACAAGGGCAAGGAGATCGTCGATTCCGGCATCATGAAGACCAAGATCCGCTCCGCCCTGACCTGCGAGACGCGCAGCGGCGTCTGCTGCAAGTGCTACGGCCGCAACCTTTCCACCGGCAAGCAGATCGAGTTGTGCGAAGCGGTGGGCATTATCGCCGCCCAGTCCATCGGCGAACCGGGAACGCAGCTGACCATGCGCACCTTCCACATCGGCGGCATCGGCCGCCACGAGGGCCAGACCCACCTGCAGGCCGGTTATGAAGGCATCATCAAATACAATAATCTGGAAATCACCCTGAATAAAAACGGCGACTTCATCGCAATGAACCGCATCGGCTCCGTACAGATCCTGGATTCCAAGAAAAGGGAAAAGGCCATGTATCCCGTCGCCTACGGCTCCAAGATCCTGGTCAAGGACAATCAGGCGGTCAAGAAGGGCGATCTGCTTCTGGAATGGGATCCCTTCGCCAATTCGCTGCTGACCAATGACGAAGGCATCGTCGAGCTGAAGGACCTGGAGGAAAACGTATCCTTCGTCAACGCCCGCGACGAGGAGACCGGCAAGATCACCCAGCTGGTCATCGACATCAAGAATGAAAAACTGCGCGATGAGCTGCTGCCCAACATTTCCATCCGCGACAAGGAAACCAACAAGATCAAGAGAAAATACTACCTGCCGGTCAACGCCCACATCTCGGTCAAGGACGGCGACGAAGTCAAGGCCGGCGACGTCCTGTTCAAGATCCCTTCCGAGTTCGCCAAAACCAAGGACATCACCGGCGGCCTGCCCCGCGTCACCGAATTGTTCGAAGCGCGCAAGCCGAAATTCCCGGCCAAGATGGCCCAGATCGACGGCATCATCGAATACGGCAAGGTGCAGAAAGGCGCGCGAAAAATCACCATCCGCTCCCTGGACAAGAACGTCAAGCCCGACGAGCACAGCATCCCGCGCGGCGCGCACATCATCATCGAGGACGGCGGCAAGATCACGGCCGGGACACCGCTGATGGACGGCCCGCTGAATCCGGTCGACATCCTCACCGTGTTGGGTGAGCAGAAGCTGGCCGAATACCTGCTCAAGGAGATCCAGGATGTCTACCGGCTGCAGGGCGTGGAGATCAACGACAAGCACATCGAGATCATCATCCGCCAGATGATCAAGTGGCGGCGCGTGGAAGAGGTCGGCGACACCGTGTTCATCCCCGACCAGATCATCGAGAAATGGAAATTCGAGGAGGAAAACGCCCGCGTCCAGGCCGAGGGCGGCAAGACGGCCCAAGCCAAACCGGCGCTACTACCCATCTCCCGCGCCGCCCTGGCCAACGACAGCTTCCTTTCCGCCGCCGCCTTCCAGGAAACGACGCGCATACTGACCGATGCCGCCATCGCCGGCAAGGAAGACCATTTGCTGGGCATCAAGGAGAACGTGACCATGGGTCGCTTGATCCCCGCCGGCACCGGCTACTCCTACTACCAGCAGGTGGAAATAGACAAAGTGGAAGGCAAGTTCAAGATAGCGAAATAACGAATCGGGGTAGGGGTTTGATTAATCAAACCCCTACGACAAATCATACCCTTGTCTAGTCTTTCGATATTCGGGGCATATGGCCTTATGCCCTCTTGAAAAACCATTTTCAAAACATATCCCCGCTTGCGGCCCCCCCGTGGTAAGGGGGATAAAGGGCGGATTAAGATGCAATTCAAACAGATTATTCCCATCCGCGCCGCCAGGCATAGCCTTTTAAAAAAACATTCAAATATATTTTTGTTTATGAAGAAAATAAATTAAGGTAATTATAAAAGATCTTGCACTGATTTTGTAACATAACTGGAAAGCAAATGGAAGATGCTTTCATGCCGATGATTGTAACGGAACTCCATTTCCTTCAGATAAAAAGGAAACTTCTCTTTTGACACACCATGGAATTT